>JAFVDR010000123.1 GCA_017476165.1 Treponema sp.
AGTGCATTGCATCCATAAGGATTTATATACAAAGCCACTTCATTTTGAGTGGCTCTTTTTATTCCTATTAAAACGTTTGCACCTTTCAAAAGAAGAACAACATCAGGATATTTATTACAGAATGCTTTTACAAGTTCCACCCTGCGCTTAACAACTTCTTTTACAGAAAAAACTCCTATGCCGCACTGTTCCAAAAGAATTGCAAACTCTTTTGGATGCGGAGTAAGAACAAAGCCTTTTCTTTTTTCAAGCAGCTCTTTTATAAAAGGAGAATGGCAGATGTCCGCATCAAGCACGGCAGGAACATTTGGGTTTTCGCACAGCCAGTCAATAAACTGCTTGCCGTCACTGCCAAGTCCCATGCCCAAAGCGACAGCTGTAGTATTTGCAGGAAAACCTGGCGACACCATCAATTCAAAAGGAAGGTTTGTTGCACAGTCAAAGTTTTTGCTTCCTGTAACAAGGCTTACAAGGCCTGCACCAAAACGCAATGCGGCACTGGCGGCAATGACTGCAGCACCGCTTTTAGTTCCACAGACAATTGAGGCGTGACCAAACGAGCCTTTATTTACATTCTGAACCTTCCTATGCGGAAGTTTTGCATCAGACTTTTCCAAAAGCTGCGCTTCACATTTTACAGTGCCGTCTGCATATTCAAAGTTGCCCCTGCTCACTCCAAGATTTGCAAGAACAATTTCGCCACAGGCATCTTTTGCAATGTCACTGTAAAGGCTCATTTTAAGGGCGCCCATTGTAACAGTTTTATCTGCACAAAAACAAACGTCGCTGGCAAAGCCACCTGCAACATTGCCAAGTCCATCCAAGCCAGAAGGAACATCGCAGGCAATTCTTACGGCATCGCAATTTTTATTTGCACTGGCAATGACTGCCTGAGCTTCATACGGAAGCTCTCCATGAAAGCCACTGCCAAAAATGCAGTCTACAATCACTTTTAAATCTATGCTAATTCTTTCTATATAATCATCATATTCTGAAATGTCAATGAACGAAACACCGATTGCACTTGCCCTTTCTTTTTGCAGAACGCACATCTGGCTTTTAGGCTCACTCACAGCACATACGGTAACGGCATATTCATGGCGCATCAATCTTCTTGCAAGGGCATAGCCATCTGCACCGTTATTGCCCGAACCTGCAAGAATTAAAACAGCTGGGCGAGCAAGGCACACAGCCCCGCAATCTTTCAAAGACTTTTCCAAACTGCTTACAACCACATCTTCCAAAGCCGCAGCGGCATTTTCCATCATTATATCTTCTGAAAGTTTATACAGTTCCCTTACCTTTGAGTCCAAAACACGTGTATCGCCATATATATTCTGCATATCCGTATCATAAAAGCTGTTTTTTTTACTGTCAAGTAAGGTTAAAATGTGTTATATTTAACTCTATGCAGAATACTATACCAAGATGGAATTTAGATTCCCTATTTACAGACATACATTCAGAAGAATATAAAAATGCAGTAGCTTCATACACAAAACAGATGGATTGTGTAGATGAACTTTTAGCCACAGCAGACCGGTTTACACGCGAAGCAAATGACAATTTTGATTTTCCGGCATGGCTTTCTTCATATCTGAAGGCATACAGCGAGGTAAACGCGACAGGCGGAACACTTACTGCTTACGCATACATCATATACTCAACCGACACAACAAACACTGAGTACATGAACAATCTTACTTCTATAGAAGAAATGAATGTGCGCACCCAGCAGCAGGAATTAAAATTCAGCCGCATATTGCTGTCTCACACAAAGTATCTGGAAGAATTTTACAAACGCTTTCCAGAATATGAAGAATATAAATTTCTTTTGGAAGAAATTATTGAAGACACAAGACATCAGATGTCACCACAGGAAGAAAAGCTTGCTTCTGAATTGCAGAGAACCGGCGGCGATGCATGGGGCAGATTACAGGAACAGCTTATAAGCAACATGCAGGATGCAAGCGGAAAAACTTTTAACGAAATCAGAAACGACGCATACTCATCAGATGCAACAGTACGCAAAAATGCATGGCAGACGGAAAAACAGCTTTTGCAGAATAACCGCATTGCATTTGCTGCCTGCATGAACAACTTAAAAGGCGAGACTGTTCTTCTTAATAAAAAACGAAATTGGGCACAGGCTTTGGACAGGGCTCTTTCTTCTTCACGCTTAAAGAAAGAGACTCTCGATGCTTTAATTTCTTCACTTGAAGACGCCCTTCCGATGTGGCGTAAATACTTTACAGCAAAAGCTAAACTTTTAAGAAAGACAGGCTCTACTGCAAGTGCAACAGCAGGAACTGCAGGACATGAAGGGCTTGCTTTCTACGATTTATTTGCACCAGTTTCTTCCGCAAAAGAAAAAGAATGGACTTTTGAAGAAGCAAAGAAATATATCTTAAAAGAATACAATTCGTTTTCTAAAGACATGGGCAACTTTGCAAAACATGCTTTTGAGCAAGGATGGATTGATGCAGAAGTACGTCCGGGAAAAGTCGGTGGAGCTTATGACGAAGACTTTCCAAAGGGACACCAGAGCAGAATTCTTTCAAACTTTACAGGAACGTTCAGCGATGTAATTACTCTTGCGCATGAACTGGGACATGCCTACCACTTTTCATGCATGAAAGGAAAATCGCCATTATTCTTCCATTACCCAATGACACTTGCAGAAACAGCAAGTACTTTTGCAGAAACAATCGTAAAGCAGGACATGATTGCCCAGACAGAAGGCGATGAAAAAATAAAGATTCTGGAACTGGACCTTCAAGATGCAAGTCAGGTTCTTGTAGACATTCTGTGCCGTTTCTATTTTGAACGCAGTGTATTTGAAGAACGTGCAAACGGTGAATTAAATGCCGATGACTTCTGCCGCCTTATGAAACAGGCTCAGGAAAAAAGCTATGGCTCTGGACTCAACGAAGAACGGCATGAATACATGTGGGCTGTAAAGTCTCATTACTACAGCACAGGTTTGGACTTTTACAACTTTCCTTATGCATTCGGTCAGCTTTTTGCAGCAGGGCTTTATGCACAGTCAAAAAAGGCAGGGGCAGAATTTGCACAGACTTATGCAAAGCTTCTTTCAGACACTGGCAGCATGAGCTGTGAGGACTTGTGCCGTAAAGCAGGTTTCGACATTACAACAAAAGACTTCTGGAACAGCGGCATTAAGATGTACGAGCAGGAAATAAATATTTTTGCAGAGTACGTAAACGGAAGTGCATAAAGCAAGGAATTTCAGAATGGAAGAATTTTACTCAGACGGATTAAACTTTTCGTGCAACAACTGCTCCGCATGCTGTCGCTTTGAGCCTGGCATGGTACGCCTGTCGCAGCAAGACCTCAGCAGGCTTGCCGAGTGGGCAGAAGTAACAGATGAGCAGTTCATACTTATGTATTGCCGCTGGATAGAAAACAGCGAAGGCACAAAGACACTCTGTCTGCGTGAAAAGTCAAATTACGACTGCATTTTCTGGCAAAACGGGTGCTCAGCTTACCAAGCGCGCCCCGTACAGTGCCGGACATATCCGTTTTGGACAAGCCTTTTGGAAAGCCGGGACAGCTGGAATGCAGAAAAAAAACGGTGCCCAGGACTGGACACCGGAACATTCCACTCAATGGAAGAAATTCAAGAACAGCTTTCCCTGTATGAACAAAGAAAGCCCATTACAAGTCTTTGTCGCGAACCGTAATGTAAATGTCATTATGGCGCACATCATACGAATATGCGTACGTCTTTTTTTTCAGCGGTCTGACTGCAAAATAGTTATACTTTGAAAGCCTAAAACCTCTGACATCTACATCAACAAAGCACGTATCATCATAGTGCGAAAGATGTGCCGTACCCACCAAAAACCACATCTGCGTTTTTTCGTTATAGGCATACACTTCAAATTCAACACGGTCGTCCGTCTTACTGACAAAACGAATGTTATCGTGATACTTGTCGTCGAAATCGTCGCGAGTAAAATAGGTTACGTAATTCTTATCCTCCATTCGGGGAATAGAATTCCTGTACTTTTCCTTTGACTTTGCATGCACTGCCGTTACACTCAGTACCAGCAGCAACAACAAGCACGGCTTCATCAATTTCAGTTTCATACAACCTCGTTCAGGCAAGACCTATTGCAACAGCAAAAATGCCTTGTATGCATTAAATGCCTGCCACATGTCTTCTTTCGATGTTATTTCCCACGGTGCATGCATGCTCAGCACGGAAACACCGGCATCGAGGACATACATGCCGTACTTTGCAGCAAGATATGCAATCGTACCGCCACCACCCTGATCAACCTTTCCAAGTTCGGCCATCTGATAGCGCACATTATGCTGGTCAAGAATGTTCCTGAGCTTGGCAATGAATTCAGGACTTGCATCACTTGCCCCATATTTTCCGCGGGAACCAGTATATTTGTTAAACACAATTCCTGCACCAAGGTAACTGGCATTTTCATGGTCGTACAAATCGCCGTTCATCGGGTCAAAGGCAGCATTCACATCGCTTGAAAGCATATTGCTGTTGTTCATGCAGCGCCGTACGGACAGCTCGGAATACGTTCCCAAACGAGCAACAACTTCTGCAACACAGTTTTCAAAAAAGTGAGAGTCCATGCCAGTTGCACCAACAGAACCGATTTCTTCCTTGTCAACGCACAGGCAGCAGCTTGTCCGCGCAACCGAAACGGTATCGAACTGCGCACGCACAGAAGCATAGGCACAGGAACGGTCATCCTGTCCATACGCCAAAATCAGAGAACGGTCAAAGCCCAAATCGCGCGGAGCACCGGCAGGAACTATCTCAAGCTCGGCAGAACCAAAGTCGGCTTCTTCCATGCCGTACTGTTCCTTCAACAGGGAAAGCACAAGTTTTTTTGCCTTGTCCTTTTCCTGCTTGTCGGCTGCTTCGCCCCCTGCAACTCCTGCATCATTCTTTGCAGGAGGTATTTCACTTCCCAAAATCAAGTCAAGGCTTTCACCGGGAACAAAGTCCGCAGCAGATTCCTTCATCTGCTTTTGTGCAAGATGCGGGAGGATGTCCGAAATACAAAATACAGGATCATCGTTTTTTTCACCAATGCACACCTGAACAACGCTTCCGTCCTTTTTGCAGACAACACCATGGATGGCAAGGGGAAGCGTGAGCCACTGGTACTTTTTTATGCCGCCATAGTAGTGCGTGTTCAGGTAAACGAGGAATTCCTTTTCATACAAAGGATTCTGCTTTACGTCGAGGCGAGGAGAATCAATGTGTGCCCCCAGAATGTTCATGCCCTTTTCTATCAGTTCGGAGCCGATGTTGAACAGTGCAACAGCCTTGCCAAACTTGGTTACGTATACTTTGTCGCCAGCATGCAGCGACTGCGTTTCGCCAATATCCTTATAGCCGTTTTTTTTGGCAAGTTCAACAATCTGATTGCAGCATTCCCGTTCCGTCTTGCCGTTCTTAAGAAATTCCTTGTACTCTTCTATAAAAGATGCGTCCATACATACACTCCTTTTTTTTCAAATGGATTTTAGGCAAACTCCAAGGACTTCAGCTTTTAGAGTTTGCCTAAAATCTAGTTGAATTCATCACTGTGGCGAAATGAATGTTTCACTCGGCCGACATTAATTTGTCACTCACCCGATACTGAAAGTTCACTTCCCCGAAAGCCCGTTTTCCTTATGGTACTGCTCGTACATTGTACGCTGAGGAACTGGTTTTGGAGTTTTTCGGGGTGCGCTTATTTTTTTATTCGTATGGAACCGATGATGTCATCGAATGTCGGGTCCCAATAATCATAGGTTTCCGGCAGTGCCGTCGCCGTGATGCAGTACACCATCTTGTTTTTTATCACAAATTTTATGTACTGCTTTACTTCTATTCCGTTTAAAATGCCCGTAATGAGCATGTGGGTGCTCTTGTTGGAGATAACGTTTGCCGAGTCATAATAAGAAAGGAAATGTGACTTCAACTCCTGAACGTACTGCTTTTCGGTAGACTCCTCGGCCACCAGTCCGCTGGTAATGGAAATGCGTTCCCGAAAGTGATCGTTGATTTCATCGGGAGCATACATCATGAGCATGATTGTGGAATCGCTCACGCTTTGAACCAGCCACCCGGAAGGAAGTTCCACCGTTACTTTGCCAAAGTGCACCTTCATGTATTCTTCTGCAAACAGAAGATTAAAAGAGAACAATAGACATAACAGAAGGAGGAACAGGCGTTTCATTACAAAATCTAAAGAAGTATATATAATATAAGAAATAAATGCAATGACCTGTACAACAGGGCTGACCTGCGACAACATGACCCGTCAACAACAGGTCTGACCTGCAATGCAAGATGAGCTTCCGCCTTTTCATCATCTCTTGCAACACTGGCTGTAAATGTCCACATACTTTGTAAGCCAGGCATAGAACAGTGCGACACGCAGGTTTTCCACCCTGTTCTTGCGTTGTGTAATGACAATGTCGCGGCTGCAGTCTATGCCTTTTACAGTCTTGAGCAGCACTCGCCGTGCGTCAACCTTGCCCCATGAAAAGCCAGGCCAAAAGCCAATGCCCATGTTTGCACTTATCATGTTCTTTACGGCAGACGGGCTGTCGCTTTCAAACTGAATGCGGGGATGCACTTCTGCCAGTGCACACAGGTGCTCGCAAATGGAACAGAATTTCTTTGATCCCGAAAGCTTTATGAATCCGTCATCCTGAACTTCCTGTAGAGAGATGGAATCTTTGCCCTGGAACTTGGGCACATTGGGTACAGCAAGATATATTGGCTCCGTGCACACATACACGGAATCATTTTTTTTGCCATGATAGTGCATAGTGGTGGAGACGGTAATGTCGGCAAGTTCATTCAGCTCGTTCTGAATCAGCTGAACGTTCAGGTTGTTGTCTATGCGCTGGTATTCGATGATGGCTTCGGTTATCAGTGTCCATGCCGCAAGAATGTTCAAGCGCACGGTCGCCTGCCCTCTCGAAGTAATTTCCTTGATGCGTGCAGGCAACGTTTCAAGGCTCTCCATGAATGGAGTCAATTCTTCATACAGAAATTTGCCGCACTCCGTCAAGCGAATGTTTCTGCCAGATGCAATAAAAAGCTCCACGCCAAGTTCCGCTTCCAAGCGATGAATGGCATTTGTTACGGCTGGCTGCGTAACATGCAGTATTTCTGCACTTTTTCGGACATGCTGATGCTTTGCAACCTCAAAAAAATAGCGCAATTGAAACAGTTCCATTGCAATCATCCTCCGCAAAAATTGCTTTTAACTATTATAAAAAAAATTTCAAAAATTTGATACGAAAAAAGCAATAATATCTTTTTATCAATCTGATACTACAGCAATGCATCGGAACAGGAGCGTCAAGTTCAAAAAAAAACACAACAATTCATTGTACATAAAAGAATTAGGCATATTTTCACCTTTGTCATTCATTTTCACTTTTCAGCAACTTTCCCTGCATTCCTGTCTTTTTTCCTGCATTGAATAATTTCTTTTTTTATCTAAAATTTGTTTTTAACTGTTTTTTATGGTAAAATAAAAGATAATATAAATAGGTAAAAACATTAGCTATACAATAAGAATATTCACGAAAGGAGTTTTTATATGGCAAAGAAAGAGCTTGACAGATTTGACACAAATGCAAAAAAAGACATACGGCTTCAGACAAAGCTCATTGCCCTCGTTGGTGGCTTCATACTGTTGGGCTGTACCGTTGTGGCAACAATCTCACTGCGTGTATTCGACAGCAAAGTCGTAGAGTATGTGCAGAATGGTCTGAAGTACACAGCGACAGGTGCATTCAAGATTATGGAGGACTGGCTTACAACGCTTTCATCTTGCGGAAACTTGATGGCAGACGCACCAGAAGTACAGGAAGCCGTTCAAGGAGACACGGAAGGTTTAAAAGACTACCTTAACAAGAAAATAAGCAGCATAGACCTTGATTTGGTTGCAATTGTTGACGAAAAAGGCATCGTTCTGCCAGGCGGAGGCTACAGCATAAGCGGTGGCACAAACCTCAGTTCACTGTCATGCGTTTCAAAAGCATTGCGTGGAAGCACAAGCATGTCATACGACCAGTTTGGCTCCATTGACTTTGCAGCTCTTGCAGCCACACCAATAACAATCAATGGGCGCATACGCGGATGCATCGTTACCGGCTATGATTTGACAAGCGAAGCCTTTACAAATCTGATGAAAGAAGGCAATGACGTTGAATGCACCATCTTCAAGGATTCCATACGTGTTGCCTCAACGCTAAAGGGAGTTGTGGGTTCCAAGCTTGACAATGCAGCCATCGTAAACCAAGTGCTTGGCAAAGGTGTTCCTTATGAAGGCAAAAACACAATCAATGGCCTTGCATACTATTCGGAATATCACCCTCTGAAAAACGATGACGGAGACATAGTGGGCATGCTGTTCATCGCAAAAAGCACGGAAGTCGTAAACAATATAAAACGAGCAACGCTCGTCATTGTCGTGCCTATCGTCATTTTGCTGATTATCCTCCTGATTATTCCAAGCTACATGTTCATCCACTGGCTCATGTGGAGAATCTACAACGTGACAAACTTCCTGAAAGAGCTTGAAACGGGTGATGCAGACCTGACAAAACGCTGCAAGCTGTTCATCCGCGATGAAATCGGAGACCTGATCATCCACTTTGACTTGTTCCTGGACAAGCTCCAGCAAATCATGAAAGACATTCAGGGGTCAAAGGCAGAGCTGAACACGGCGGGTCAGGACATGAGCGAGAGTGCCGAGGAAACGACAAGCTCCATCACCCAGATTATTGCCAACATCGATGGCATTTCTGCACAGATTACAAACCAGAACCTCAGCGTTACACAGACAGCAGAAGCCGTCACCGACATTTCGCGCAACATCACGAACCTTGACAGCATGATTGAAAGCCAGTCTTCGGGAGTTTCAGAAGCATCTGCCGCCGTTGAACAGATGATTGGCAACATTTCGTCCGTAAACCAGTCGGTAGACAAAATGGCACAGTCATTCGTACTGCTTTCGCAGAATGCCCAGACGGGATTCAACAAACAGCAGGATGTAAACGAGAGAATCAAGCAGATAGAAAACCAGTCTGAAATGCTGGTAGAAGCAAACACTGCCATTTCAAGCATTGCAGAACAGACGAACCTGCTTGCCATGAATGCTGCCATTGAAGCAGCCCATGCAGGAGAAGCCGGAAAGGGCTTTAGCGTTGTTGCCGATGAAATCCGAAAGCTTTCCGAAACTTCCAGTGCACAGTCAAAGACAATTGGCGAACAGCTGAGCAAGATAAAAGATTCCATTACGGAAGTTGTCAGTGCTTCTCAGGAATCAAGCAATGCATTTTCCGAAGTATCCAACAAAATCAAGCAGACAGACGAACTTGTCGTGCAGATCAAGGCTGCCATGGAGGAACAGAACTCTGGTTCAAAGCAGATTGGCGATGCCCTCAAGAACATGAACACCAGCACCATAGATGTCCACAAGGCTTCTAAGGAAATGGCTGTTCGAAGTGAAAAAATCAAGAAGGAAATGGATACCCTGCAGGATGTTACTGTCACCATGAAGCAAAGCATGGACGAAGTTTCCTCTGGAGCACAAAGGATTCATGAAACGGGAGAAACGTTGGGAACCATTTCCAACAAGATGGGTCAAGCCATCAACAAAATCGGCAGCCAGATTGACCGATTCAAAGTATAAAAGAGGTGCCCGAAAACTCGCGTAAGTGATTTTTTCCAAGTGCCTAGAACATTTTAGGGGAGCTTTATAAACTGACGGAGTTTCAAGACTTGTCTTTCAGGTCTTGAAACTCTTTTTTTACATCGTCAGATTCCTGATGTTCGAGCCGCAAACTCCCAGCCGCAATTCCTCAGTAATGTCAATTCCTCAGTAATTGCAGTTCACTGCATTTTATGATATACTTTTAGCACTATTTTTAAGCATTATTAAAGGAAGCAGGTCATGATTACAATTCAAAAAGCAAGCGACATAGAAGAACGTTTCTTTGACGGACGTGATTTTGGCAGTTCCATCGACACTGTACGCACCGTCTTGCAGGACGTTAAGGAACGGAAAGACGCGGCACTGCACGAATACAGTGCCAAATTCGACGTATCATCTCCTGTAGCATTTGAAATTCCAATGGAAACACTCAAAGCTGCAGCCGACAAAATGAAGCAAAACAATCCAGAACTGTTCAATTCCTTGTGCTATTCCCATGACCTGGCACTGAAATTTGCCCTAAAACAAAAAGACTCCTTCGACAATTTCGAAATAGAGCTGGCAGAGGGCCTTTTTACCGGTCAAAAAAACATACCGGTCGATAGGGCTGGCGTTTATGTACCTGCAGGAAGATTTCCGCTTGTGTCCACCGTTGTCATGACAGTGACCCCGGCAGCTGCAGCAGGAGTCAAAGAAATAATCCTCTGCACACCGCCGCGAGTACACCCCGATGACCTCGCAATGGCAAAAGCTCAGGGAACAGGTGTGCCAGGCAAGCCGTTTACGGGCGGCAAGCCCTATGCCGATGAAAACATCATGGCAGCTGCCTACATTTGCGGTGTAACAAAAGCCTTTGCCTGCGGTGGAGCACAGGCCATCGCGGCACTTGCATTCGGCACGGAAAGCATTCCTCACACAGACGTGATTGTCGGTCCCGGCAACAAATTTGTTGCAGAAGCAAAGCGTCTTGTCTACGGAACGGTTGGCATTGACATGCTGGCAGGTCCTACAGAAGTGTTCATCATTGCCGACAGTTCCGCAAACCCTGAATGGGTAGCTGCAGACTTGCTTGCACAGGCAGAACATGATGTCGTTGCACAGCCGGTTCTGGCAACTCCAGACAAGAACCTTGCAGAACGTGTCGCGCAGGAAATTGAAAAGCAGCTGGCGGTCCTTGAAACAAGGGCTACGGCTTCGCAAAGCATAGAAAACTACGGAAGAATCATCCTTACCGACTCTTTGGAACAGGCAGCAGACATTGCAAACCGAAAGGCTCCAGAACACTTGGAGATTGCCATGGAAGACACTCCAGAGCGCAGTAAAATCGTTTCACTTGTGCACAATTACGGTTCACTGTTCATTGGACACAATGCTGCAGAAGTATTCGGTGACTATGCTGCCGGGTTGAACCACACGCTGCCGACATCGGGCAGTGCACGCTTTACGGGTGGACTTTCCGTGCGCGTGTTCCTAAAGACAGTCACCACCTTGCGCACGGTAGCAGGCAGCATGGGTGGTATTGACTCTGCACGCTCTGCAGTGCAACTTGGCATTGCAGAAGGACTCATGGGGCACGCACACTCTGCAAAACTGAGGCTCGATTCTTTTTTGAATGCCGAAAAAATGACGGAGACAATATAATGAAGATTTGCAAATTGGGAGAAGACGTTCTCAGACAGACCTGTGAACCTGTAAAAGAAGAAGAAATCAACGATGAATTCCGCACCCTGCTGAACGAAATGTTCGAGACAATGATAAGTGCTAACGGTGTTGGTCTTGCGGCTCCACAAGTTGGCATTGCGAAGCGCTTTTTCGTCATCATGGCCGATGATGATGTACGCAGGGTATTCATCAATCCAGAAATCATCAAGACATCAAATGACCTTGTAGATTATGAAGAAGGATGCCTTTCCATTCCAGGCGTATACGAAAACATTCAGCGTCCTTCGATGATTTCTGTGTCTGCCCTGAACGAACACGGAAAACGTTTTGTCATTGAAGATGCAAAAGATCTGCTTGCACGTGTCATTCAGCATGAAAATGACCATCTGAACGGAGTTCTGTACATTGACCGTGGTGACAAGGATTTTGCAGAAAAGACAAAGGAACAGTTTAAGCGCAGGGCGGAGCGCACTGCAAAAAAAGAAGCTGCAAAGGCTGCAAAAAAACGAAGCATTGAAGCTAAAATGGCGGCAAAAGCAGCACTTGCAGAAAAAAAAGGAAACTAAATGCTACGAGTCATATATGGCGGAAGCCCGGCAGCTTCTGCAAAAGCTCTAGAACTCATTCTCAAGGACAGTGCAATGTCCATGACATCTTCCCTTACGGAAGAGCAGTACAAGATTGTGGGAATCCTTACGAACCCACCGTCGGCACAGGGCAGACACAAAGACCTCATTCCAACTGAAGTTGCAAAATATGCAACCATTTGGAACGAAGCCCGCGAAGATGACATACAAATTCTTACTCCCGAACACATCAAAGCCCCGGAACGAGAGCAGCTGGCAGCATTGCAGCCGGACATTTACGTCTGCTTTGCATACGGCCATATTGTCGGACCAAAATTCTTTTCGCTGTTCAAGCACGGTGGTATCAATCTGCATCCATCCCTGCTTCCAAAATATCGTGGAGCAACGCCGGTAAATGCAGCCATCCTTAATCAGGATTCCGAAACAGGAGTTTCCATTCAAAAAATGGCACTGGGCATCGATGAAGGCGATGTCATATACGAGGAGCGCATGGGTTTGGCAGGAACGGAAACTGCAGAACTGTTGCTCAACAAAGCTGCACTGTACGGAGCAATTGCCATTACAAACATCCTGCGCAAAACGGCACGCACGGGACAGCTTCCTGATGCAACGCCGCAGGAAGGAACTCCAAGCTATTGCACCATAATCAAAAAGGAAGACGGAAAAATCAACTGGAAGGATTCCGCGGAAAAAATAGATGCCCAAATTCGGGCGTACACACCATGGCCGGGATGCTTTACAACGAGCAACGGCATGCAGCTTAGGATTTTAAAGGGTGCATCTGCTGCAAAGATTGCCGGACAGGACAATGCCATTCCCAAAAACACGAATGCCGTACCAGGCACGGTGTTGTCGTATGCCAAGCACAGGGGCATCCTCATTCAGACGGGCGACGGCATTCTGATTGCCACTGAATTGCAGTGGCAGGCAAAAAAAGCAATGGATTACAAATCGTTCATGAACGGTAGCAGAAACTTTATCGGTTCTGTCCTTGAATAGGACAGGATCAATGACAAAAGGAACATATATATGGGAAAAAGAATAGGTTTTAACGTAAAGGAACAGGTAAGCAATCTTTCTAATGGCGGAATGCCGCTGGTGTTTACCGTCATATTGACATTCCTGGTAATGGTTGCATCATGTCTGGCAGTGTTCTTTTCGCAGATGCGAGGAGCAGAACAAGTGATGGTGCCGAACGTAGTGGGAAAGACTCTGACGACGGCTCTGCTGGAAATGCAGCAGAAGGAATTGTATGCAAAAATAAACCTTCAGTATTCTGATATGCCGGGCGATGTAAATACTATTCTTGCACAGAATCCAGAACCAGGGGCAATCGTCAAGGCATATCGTCGCGTTACACTGACTGTCAGCAGGGGTGTAGCCATTGACAGGATAGAAGACTATCAGGGACAGAGCATTGACACCGTACTTCCGCGGCTTCGCATGCTGTTCGATGGAGACAGCTCCCTCATCAAGATTGCCTCCCCTGTGTACAAGCAGGATGCCAGCGAACAGGGAACAATTCTCGCTCAGTTTCCAGAAGCAGGAACATACATTTCTGATGCAACGATGCTGCAGTTCATCGTGAGTAGCGGAGACAAAGTTGAAATGGTATCTGTACCGGAAATCGAAGGCATGAACGTAAAGCAGCTGTACAAGGCAATGGAAAATGCAAAGCTGATTTTTGATTTTACGGCAGCAGCCGCTGAGGGTGCAGCTGACATAAAATGGGGCACCGTTGTCTATCAAGACATGAAAGGAAACAATGTACAGGCATACAGCCATGTAAACGCTCAGTTTGCGGCATCCCCATTGACGGAATCAGACACTACGGCAAACGGCATATTGTCAGCAAAGCTTTTGGAATATCCATATCCCGTACCAGTCAGGCTTGAAGCCACAGACAAAAACGGAAAAACTACAGTTCTAGTAAATTTCCTGCACCCCGGCAACAGCATTACGATTCCGTATTCCGTTGCCCGAGGCACAACGCTCACCCTGTACGTAAAAAACAGGGTGGAATATCAGCAGTCCATAGACTAAAGACAATGCCTATAGGCAAAAAAAGCTAGCGGCGGATTTCTACAGATCCGTCGGCATGGGCTACAAACGCAACAGGATGCATCTTGGTAAAGAATCCACATTCAACCACACCCGTGATTGCGTTTATGGCATCTTCCATTTGGGCAGCATCAACAGGAGCTTTCCACAGGCAGTCAAGAATCATGTTACCGTTGTCGGTAATGACAGGACCTGCCTTCCTAACACCTTCCCGAAGCACGCACTGTGCACCAAGAGCAGCAAGAGCCTTTTCAACAGGAACGCGAGCTTCTGCAATGATTTCGACGGGTAGGGCGAAGCCCGTTCCATGAGACTGCACGACTTTTGATTCATCAGCAACAATTGCAAAGCATTTGGCATTGTAGGCAATGATTTTTTCCCTGAGTAGAGCTGCTCCGCCTCCTTTGATAAGGGAGTTACCCATTCCAATTTCATCTGCACCGTCAATTGCCAAATCAAGCTGACCGGCAATGGCTCGATCATTCAGCGTATACACGGGAATGCCCAGCTCCTCACAGGCAAGCGTTGTCTGAAAGCTGGTGGCTACAGCCTTTATGTCGCAAAGCGTTCCATCGGCAATGCGTTCTGCTACGCGCTTGACGGCTGGCATTGCCGTAGAGCCAGTGCCAAGACCAATCTTCATGCCGCTGAAAATCTTTCCTTCCGTAATCAATGTGTCCACAGCAGAACGAGCTGCAAGCACCTTCTGTTCATCTTTTGATAATGACATATATTCCTCCTAGTATTTTACGCCGGTAAACAGTTCAAACTGGTCGTAGCCCTGATATCGCAGCATGTCGTATCCATTGCAGATGCGGCATCCTGCTTCGAGCGCACGATACATGATGGGTGTCGTTTCTGGTACATACACAATGTCAAAGACACTTTCCTTGCCGCTAAACTTGTAGTAAAACCATGGGTCGTTTTCGGCAGTTGCAGGTGCCCTGCACCCCATTCCCTTTGAAGTTGTCTGAATGATTATGTTGTTATATTTTTTTGCAAGCCGAAGGCTTTCATCATAGGGTTCTGAGGGGAGCCGTGCATATTCAAAGCCATATTTTTCTGCAAGTTCCTTTGCCTTGCTGACAGTCCTGTTAAAGATGCAGGCTTTGCCATGCAGCTTTTTTACGGCATAGGCAATGGCCTTTGCTGCACCACCTGCACCAATGATGGAAACCTTTTTGCCAGCAAGGCTTGTAAGCCCGGTAAATTCCAAAAGGGAGCGTGCAAAGCCCGAGGCATCTGTGTTGTATGCACGCCACATGCCGTCTTTGCCGCGTACAATAGTGTTACTTGAACCTATGATGTCAACCTTTTCCTCACACGAAAAGATATGTTCCAAAACGGCTTCCTTATGGGGAACGGTTACGGACATGCCCTTTACGCCGATTACATTTGCAAGGTGATAGGCCTGTTCAAACTTTTCTGCACGGAAAGGAATATACACGGCATTCAAGTTATGTTCCTTGAATCCTGCATTGTGGAGCTGAGGACTTAACGTTGCTTCAAGAGGCCATCCTGTAATGCCGTACACGGCGGTATCCCTGTCAATTGATTTAAAACGGTATGTTTCGTTCAGTGTAACGGGATCCATGTGTCCAAGGTTTGCAACTTTTGCATTTGTTTCTTCGGGAGATACGAACGTCAAGTAATTTCTAAGCCGTGCACTCAAAATGCGAGAAGGTAATCCCAAACCACCCATTGCAATCAGGATATGATTGTCATCATCGAGCTTTTCAGCTTCTTCAAAAAGATTGGTAACATCATCAAGCGAATGGGGCATGAAGGCAATCTTTGGTATTTCAAAACCAGTCTGCTTTAGCATTTCAATCTTTTCACGGATGTTCCTGACAGGGTTCTTCATGTCGTGAAAGCTTCGTATGACCTTTATGCCGAATGCAACAGCGGCATCCTGCAGGCACGGAATATGAAAATCTTCCTCAAAGTCTATGTAGGCAAAATTCTTTGGATTGTCATCATCAGTCAAAGCAAGAGTCCGTGCAAACAGCATCGTTCGGGAAGATTCTCCTTCCTTAAACTGTCCTCCATCCTTGATGCGCCGTATGGTCAGAATGCAGGGTACTCCTGCCATTTGCGGAAATCGTTTTACGCAAAGGCGTTCGTCTTCCGAAAGAAAGTCTGCCCTCAATTCTGCAATGTCAATGTACTTTCTGTATTTGTCCAGAATTTTTAAATCTTCGTCTAGAGTCTTGCCGGTAAGCGTCAGGCATATTTTTGGCTGTTCCATGATTCACTTTATATCACATTGCACATAAAAAATCTATAAAAAGTAGTTGACAATAATTACTTTTAAGAGTAACTTCTTTTTATAGAAACTCGTATATCACATTACACGGAGAACAATATGAAGAAATTCGCATCGATAATCATGACTCTGGCAGCATGTACTGCCATGACAGCATTTGCTAAGGCCGAACAAAAGCAGAAGAAACTCAAAATCGGCATTGCAAAGATTGTGCAGCATCCTGCCCTTGACCAGATTGAAAAGGGAATTCAGGACAGACTGGCAGAATTAGGCATAGAAGCCGACTTTAACTTGCAGAATGCAAACGGAGATGTCAGCACGGCATCCCAAATAGCATCGCTGTATAAAAGTCAGAAAGTTGATGTTGCTGTCGGCATTGCAACTCCAGTTGCCGTAGCCCTGGCAAACACAATCAAGAACAAGCCTGTCGTATTTTCATGCATTACAGACCCAGTCGGTGCTGGTCTTGTCAATGACATTAATCACGGATACAGGAACATCACAGGCCTGAGCGATGCCGTTCCTACGGTAGAGGACATAAAGACATTCA
>JAFVDR010000124.1 GCA_017476165.1 Treponema sp.
GTCTTATGCTTGCGCTCGTTATATTCGGCATCGGTGAAGGTCTTCTGGTTCATTCTCCCATTATACCACATTTTTTCGATTTAATCAGCGGTTCCCTAACTGGATTGTTCCCAGCATAGACATACAAACCGCAATATTCTAAACAAAAGAATATGTACTGACAGGATGTACAACTTTCCTGTACATCCTGTCAGTACCCCGATGTTCCATCTTTCATCGGGTACTTTTTCTCTTTCAATGTCAAAAAACTCTTTTTGCTTCCTTTGATGGAGGAAGCTGATTTTTTTATAAAAGCATTATAATATTGCAACTTTATGCACAAATGGCAATGATGTAAATGTCTTGTTCTCCAGCATACTTATCAAACGGCACGCTGTACCTGTCGGATGATTCGTTCCCTTCTCCCATGCTTCTACTGTTTTTGCTGATACTCCCATGTAGTCTGCAAATAAAACCTGTGTCATACCAACAGATGTTCGAATCTGCTTTATCTGCGTATTATCATATTTCTTTACCGGTTGTATTTCATAAATAGTCTTTCGCCCTTTTAAGGTTCCCTTCTCGATTTCAACCGCTTCATTCAGTTCTGTCATTAATTCTTCAAAAAATTCACTCATGTTCCTGACTCCAGTTCTTTGCTGCTTCTGCCTTCAATACAGCAATAACTTTTTTCACGGCATTTTTTTCTGAGTCTGTAAGATTTGGTTTCTCATCCTTTGAAAACACTTGAATCAAGTAATTCTTTTCAAAAGATGCAAAATCAACATAACAGACTCTGGCACTACCGCTTTTACCTCGCCCTTCAAAGGCATAGCGAATCTTTTTTAATCCGCCTGTTCCGACCATTGTATCACCAGCATAGGGATTCTTAATGAGAAACTGCTGGAGTTCCGCCAAACCATCTTTTTGTAAATGACGGAGTTTCTATAAATTCCCTTTTCATCTCTTTTTTTATATTACCCTATTTTATAGGAGTTGTCAAATAAAACTATTGAGAACCTCATCTTTTAGAAGATTTCACCTAAAGAGATAATTCTCGTATATCATCTTTAAATCGTTCAATATATTCATCTTCTGATTTTACCTCAACATTTATTATAGTATTAATCTTAAAATAAGAGTTTGCATTATTCAGACATTCCTCAATATTTCCTTGACAATAAAAGTAGAGGGAAAGATTTTTCAGGCACTCTTTATCGTTCCAGTTAAGTTTGTACGCTGTTTTCAAATATTCATACGCCAAATCATATTTTTTTTGAATAAGATAGATTTTTGCAACCTCAGAAAAATATGTTGAACAATTTGGATTAATTTTTATTAGGTCGCTGTAAACTGCTAGAGCCTTATCATATTTTTTTAATAAAACATTTTCTTTAGCATACAGGTGATTCATAAGAACCTTATCATCAGCGATTGCATTTACTATATTAAAATACTCATCCAGATAATCACAAGAGTCTTTTCTAGATATTGCTATTCCTTTCATCATTATTAAATATGAAGTTGATTCTATATCCAATGCTTTTTGAATGAAATTCAATGCCTCGTCATTCTTTCCAAGTTTTCTAAAAAAAAGGACTGCCGCACGCGACAGTCCTTCTTCACAAATGCCCTTTATGGATTACAGTTCACAGATTGGAACAAATGTTTCTGCCTTAAGGGAAGCTCCACCAATCAATCCGCCGTCAATATCAGGCTGTGCAAGGAGTTCCTGTGCATTTGAAGCCTTCATTGAACCGCCGTACTGGATGATTACTTCGTCTGCAACCTTCTGGTTGTACAGCTTCGCAATGTATGCACGGATGAACTTATGGATTGCCTGAGCATCCTCTGGCGTTGCAGTCTTTCCTGTTCCGATTGCCCATACAGGTTCATAGGCAATTGTTACATTCTTCATCTGTTCTTCCGTAACACCGGCAAGACCTGCGCTCAACTGGAATGCACATACCTGTTCAGCTTCTCCAGCTTCGCGTTCTGCAAGAAGCTCACCGATGCAAAGGTCTACTTCAAGTCCATCATTCAAGGCCTTGCGAACCTTTTTGTTGATCAACTCATCTGACTCTCCAATTTCATGGCGGCGCTCTGAGTGTCCAAGGATGACGCATTTACAGCCAATGTCCTTAAGCATTGTTGTAGAAACTTCGCCAGTGTGTGCACCGTTGGCAGTTGCAGCACAGTCCTGAGCTGCAAGAATGATGTTTGACCCCTTTACAACCTGAGCTACAGCATCAAGGTATACAAAAGGAACGCCAATCATGAATTTATTAGTCTTTCCCTTAAGCTGTTCAACCAAATCCTTTGCGAGAGCTACAGCTTCTGCCTTGGAAGTATTCATCTTCCAGTTACCAGCAATATAATGTGTACGTGCCATATACGACTCCTTAAAAATATGCTTTACATAGACATATTACCGAAACAGCTGATAATTTTCAACCCTGCGCGACTGTCCTGCGAGGCTGAGAACCATGATGCATGCGTTTTTGTTCATACATGCGTTCATCGGCAACATGAATTGCTTCCTGCACGTTCTGACCGGCATTGGCAATCGTAACGGAACCCATGGATATGCTCATGGGAACGTTTTCTATGTTGCACCCCTTAAATGCAATGTCAACCTTGTTGATGAATGTCCGGCATTCTTCTTCTGGACAAGAAGGAATCACTATCAAAAACTCGTCTCCCCCAGTCCGATACAGGCATGCCGTGTCAGGAAGAATGTTCTGCATCATTTTTGTACCAGTCGTAAGATAAGTATCGCCGGCAGCATGTCCAAACGTATCGTTCAATTTCTTCAAATTGTCAAAGTCCGCGGATATGACGGACAAAGGGAAACTATCGGGGGAAAGAGGCTGCGAAAGCCACAGCATAAGGCTTGCCCGGTTCTTAAGCCCCGTAAGGGCATCAGTGCTGCTCAAATATTCCAGTTTCTGCCTGAGTACCGTTTCCTGCGTTATGTCTGTAACGACCCCGACTACACCGATAACGGAATCATCCGTTCCATGTACGGCACGTTTCTGGATTTTATAGTAATAAGTATCGTTTCCGAACTTCATTTCGCTCACATATTCCAGTTCACCACCGCTTTTTAAAAGCTCACAGTCTTCCTTATAATACTGCTCTCCCAGTTCCCTCTGCACCTGTACATCAAGATCCGTTTTGCCGATTATGGTAAAATCAGGTCGTCCGATTGTGTTGAGCATAGAACAAAGGTGACTCGCATAACGATACCTGCATTGGGTGTCCTTAAAAAAAACATTTCCAGGAATGGCATTGATGATTGCCTTTAAATTTTCTGCATCCATTTCCATGCCTTTATTCTAGCACTGAACAGGGCTTAACACAAGAAGAAGCCTACGGTTTTGCATCGTAAAACCTATAGGTTTTGTGTCGTAAAACCTTAGGGTTTTGTGTCGTAAAACCTTAGGGTTTCGTGTCGTAAAACCTTAGGGTTTCGTGTCGTAAAACCTTAGGGTTTCGTGTCGCAAAACCTTAAGGCCTCGTCGCATTGCGGGTCAAAAAAAATGCTGCTATCAAGTTTAATCTACATTTTGCCACTATGTTTTTACTGTATATTCTTTTTTGCAAGGCAGGCGGATGTCATCCACCTCTTTCGCCACCATCACAAAAAAGGTGCAGACATTACATTAAAGGGCATCTCGGAAAACTGAAGCTTTTCAAGGTTCCCTAACGTGCTACGGAGGTTATTTATGGCACAGATTGAACAGGAGTTTACAAACTCTTCAAACAAAGTGAGCGTTTCCATTCAGAAATCAACTTTTTCAGAATCGGAATCATTCTTCGGACGTGTTTCACGGAACACGGTGAACATTGACAACATGATTTCTTCCATTTGCGAAAAGGTTCCATCGTATAATAAATACGAACTGAAGCGTTTTGCAAAGGATTTAAAGACAGAAATCCAGGCAAACATTGCAAACGGCAAGTCCGTAAACCTTTTGGATCTGGGTACGATGTACATTGCACTGTCCAAAAGCATGAAGATTGCTCCCAAAACGGCAAGCGAAGTCTCCGCGCTGACGGTAAAGTTTTCTCCTTCGCGGATTCTTACTGACAGCGTAAGAAAGATTGAGATTGACAAAATTGTCTTCGCAAGTACAGAGCCTCTCATAAGCAATGTTGAATGCCTTTGGGACGGAGTCGGCGAAAATGTCGTACTGTGCAACAAAATCATACGCATTACAGGTAGCAAACTCAAAATCGAAGGCCCAGATGGAGGTGTTTTCTTTTGCCCTGTAGATTCAAGCGAAAAGCCAGTCATGGATGAAACGGCATGGATTAAGGCAATCGTGACGCGCAACCTTCCGAAATCGGTGGAAGTGTATGTTCCGGCTAGCCTTGAATCAGGGCAAAAGTATGCAGTGTGCATCAAGACGCGTCCCCATGCAGGTAACATATATACACTGGGATTCAGCAACACGCTGACGGCTTCTGTATAGTACAACATCTGAAAGCCGATACAACGCGTGCAAGAGCTATTTTAAATACCATTGTATCGGCTTTCCTTCCTTTTTATCGCTCAGCGATACATGTCCAAAGGAATCATAAACAATAACGATGTCACACAGATTTTCAAATACTACATCATCATGTGTAATGCATATTCCAGTCTTGCCTTTGACAGCTTTGCGTACGATGCCGAGGACTTTCGATTTTGTTACAGAATCGAGGGAAACGAAAGGCTCATCTATAAAGTAAAAATCCTTTGCCTGTATCTGGTGCAAAAACCTTGCAAGTTCCACCAGTTGCCTTTCCCCTCCAGAAATGTCAGAACCTCCGTTTCCTAAAAGACGGGTTGAAATCTTTTCAAGACCAAGCATGGTTACAAAACGTTCATATTCCGCTTGCTCATGACAATCTCCCAGAAATACATTGTCTTCAAGGGAAAGATTGAATATGTCAGGTTCTTGTCCAAGCCATGCAATGTTTTCAAACGTCCAGACACGGTTCACATTATTTTTCTCATTCATGAAGCATATTGTTCCGGAATCAGAAGACCGAAGACCAAGCAACAAAGACGCAAAGGAACTTTTTCCCATGCCCGAAAAGCCGACAAGTGCATAATGGAATCCATTTTCCAAAACAAAGGAAGAATCCTTCAAAATCGCACGTCCACCTGCTAAGAGCGATGCATTCTGTACTGAAAAGAAAAAATCTTTTTCCGAACGATCCACGCGTTTTCGCTCTCTTTTTGCATCGTCGGAAACAAAAGATTCAAGACTTTCGACCGCACCTTTTGCACGGAACAGCATATCTGCAATGCCTTGAAAACTATTCAGCCCAGACTGAAACATTGCATAAAAGGTTAAGACAAGCACAAACGTTCCATACGTCATGCCCTGACTAATTACGGACTTGCCCAAACAGGCTATCAGAATCAAATGCACACAAGGCTGCAATACATTATTCAGAGTCGAAAAAATAAGATCAAAGAAAAACTGAAGCCTGAATTCAATTGTTCGAACTTTTTCCAGAATGGATTTCATA
>JAFVDR010000125.1 GCA_017476165.1 Treponema sp.
CTTTTAATCAATAAACAGATTTCCAAAAATTGCGTTGACAAAACACGCTTTGCCGTCCGCTATTCAAAATACATCGAAGATATTCCGCAGAACAGAATAATTGTTTCAACTCTTTATAAACTTTCAAAGACATCTCAAAGCTCGGTGAATGTAAGCAGGTCATATTCTCTGCTTTCTGCTTTTTCGGATATTCCTCCAAGCTCCAATGTTGAATCCGATTTGATTCTTTCTCTGAGGTCAAACAGGCTCTTTTCAAATTACGAAAATCTCTTGCAGTGGAGCAGTCAGTTTCTTTTGAACAAGGGCTTTACCACATTCAGCGGAAATCATGTAAACCAGTCGCTTTTGTTCAGCGCAGAAAAGCTCTTTGAAAGTTTCATAGCTCATCTGTTCAAAAAATATGCAAAGGACTATGCTGTTTCAAGCCAGCATTCAAAATATTTTCTGGTTGATAAATACGGTGACACTGAACACGGAAAATTCCGCCTGCGCCCCGACATCGTTGTGGAATCGAAGGATTCAAAGAGCTTTGCCGATTACGACACAATCATCATAGATACAAAGTGGAAAAATCTTGATTCAAGTGCGCCTGACAAGAATTATCTCATTGACATAAAAGACATGTATCAGCTGTATGCTTACGGTCAGAAGTATCATCTTGGTGATAGTTATTTTCTGGACATTATTCCAAAACTTGTTTTGGTTTATCCTTATACGGAAAAATTTCAGACCGAGCTAAAACCTTTTGTTTATGAAGAAGTAAAGGCAAAGTATGGCTTGAAGCTTGTGGTTTATCCATTCAATCTTGCCGATGAAGAAAACGATGGTTACAAACGTCAGGTTGGCGAAATAATGCGACTTGCCGCCAATCCTGAGAAAAAGCCGCTTTCTGCAAAAAAAGAAATGCAGGTATTTGAAAAAGAAACAGAAATCCTTACGGAAGATTATACAATCAATTCTGATGACAGATACATGCTTGTGGGATATTACAGGTCTGAGGAACACTTGGAATGGATTTTGAAAAACAGGCTTTATAATGTCCGCCTTGGAGACAGACGAGGCGCTTTGCGTGGCCTTGAGTTGCAGATAACGCCTTCAAGAATTGTGCTGTACGGTGGAAGTGGCGAAAGGAATTCTGTCCGCATTTTTACAGTAAACCAGTCCGAAGTGATGTTTGCCGACAAACAAAAAATGGAAGCCCTGAAATATCCTGCCGGAAACAGCGGAATAAGCGACTCATATAAATTGTTTTCATTGGCTCAGGAAATCAAAAATCACAAGGCAATCGATGTAAACAAATTAAAGCGTGACAGCGGCCGAAGCGAAAAGAGCTATAAGCCACTGTTTGTGAAGTATTAAGAGGAGAGAAGATGCCAATGAATGAAAATTTGCAAAAAGTTAACGAAAAAGACCTTGCTGTTCAAGTAAACAGCACGATGTCTGCTTTGTACTGGGAAATTGGAAACAGAATCAATCAGGATTTGCTTAAAGAAAAGAGGGCGGAATATGGTAAGCAGATTGTTTTGCAGTTTGCTTCTGTTTTTCCCGACAGAAAGATTGTCGCAACACTGTTGCGACAATTCAGCTGGAGCCATTTTACGCTGTTTATTCCTATTCAAGATGAACTAAAACGTTCATTTTATATGAAAATGTGCCGTCTGGAAAATTGGAGTGTCCGTACCTTGCGCGAAAAAATTGACGGCATGTTGTACGAAAGGACTCGGCTTTTTGCATTGCCATGGCATTTAGAAATGTGATGGCAACGATTTTAAGGCAGAAGACCCTTTGTGTACGCTGAGGAGGAAATAGAATGAAAAAAGCTGTTGCTTTGCTATTGCTTTTGATTTTTGCGGGATTTTCCTATGCAAACGATACCTATTTTTTTACTTCGGGAGGCAACTTGATTCCTGCTGAAGAGCAGGATGTTTCGGTGCAGATGAGGTCTGAAGTGATTTCAATTGTTTTGGAATCGGATCACTACGAGGTTACCGTCGATTTCAATTTTTACAATACGGGAAAGGAACTGGAACTGCTGGTGGGATTCCCCTTTTTTGCAGCTGGAGGAGGTCATGGAAGAATTTGGGATTTTAAGTGCTGGACAAATGGAGAGATGTCCGACTATTCGGACATGCCGATTGATAGGGAGTTTTCAAACAGCAACTTTGATGCACGTGAGCTGGAGAATGCCTACACCCGGATCATCCGATTTCCTGCAAAGATGAGCACTGCGACAAAGGTCTCGTATAAATCAGAATACGGAAGCGATGGTGCTGGCTTTATCATCAAATATCTTTATGGCACGGGGAGCAGCTGGAAAGGTGCCATAGGCAAGATGACCGTGCGGCTGGAAAACAGAATGCCCTACCAGCGACCCGATTCCTTTACGCTGCCAGAAGGGGATGCTTCCGCTTTTACGCGCAAAGGGGACAACAAGTGGGAGGCACAGTTCTCTCAGATTGAACCGAAATACACGGACTGCATCAGCATTCACACGAGGGATATCTTGGATGATACTGGTCCTAAAAGTTTTCCAGCGTATTTTCGATTTGCAGAGCAGCGGGCAAATCAGAACTTGCTTTTCTGGTATACAAAGCCGCAGCTGCGGATTGTGCGGAATACAATTTATGCCCTGCACGGCTACGATTTCAAATCAGAAGACCTGCAGCAGCTGTTCAGCAACCGTGGCCGCTACTGGAATCCTCCTTATGAGGTGAACCCCTCTTTTCGCGAGGACGAGCTTTCTGAGACGGAACGATACAATATACGACTGATTTTGCAGGAAGAAGAGCGGCGCGGCAAGTAAAAACACTCTACGACAGGAAGTTTATCGAGGTCCTTTAAATGGTTTATTACTGGATTGCCTCGGCATGTGGAAATTATTTTAGGAGGAAAGACGCGTATGTCAAAAGTAAAAGGAAAACTAGGAAACGATTTTTGTCCGCAGTCACTTTTTTTGTATGGAACAAAAAAAGATGACGGCAGCCCAAACTTCGGGCTTTTCTGCTGGTTCAGTTATGCCACGGTTGAAGTTGACGGTGAACCACGCATGGGCGTAATGGCTTGCATCGGTGATGAAAAACTTACCAAAGATTTACTCCGCAAGAACGGCGTTTTTTCTGCAAACCTTGTAACAGAACGGTTGCTTTCTCTTGCTGATTACTACGGTTGTACCAGCGGCCGCGACAATGCGGACAAAATGAAATTCTCACCCACCGTTGAATGGGGGCAGGTGCTTGATGTTCCCACCATTGCAGAAAGTCCAGTGAGCTTTGAGCTGAAGGTTCTAAAGGAAATAAAAGTTGCACAAGGCAGCGATATTTTTCTTTGCGAAATATGCAATGTTATGATAGACGAAAAACTCACGGATAAAAGTATTTCTTTTATTGAACGACTTAAATGTGCGTCTCCTGTTCTTGCATCTGGCGAGACAACTTATAATTCCATTGATGGACGGTGCCTTGGAAAATGGGGCGAACCCATGAAATCTTTGGATAAGAAATAAAGGATGCATTGCAACTATAATGATTAAGGATTGACGAATGGCAAACGGAATGGAAGACTTGCAGGAAAAGGATGGTCAAGCAAAAAAGCTTGCCGCGGCGACTATGATTCATGGGACGATGAAGACTGACTGGTAGCTGCGGATAGAATATGCCAATGCATTCTACAGATAAAGTGGTACATTATCACCTTCCGGGACTGTTTGAGTTTTTCGATTTGTACAGTGTGTTTTTGCCCCTCTATTATAGGCATCGGGAATACTTTTATGAGTGGTGCAATATAGGCTCTCTGTATGGTGCTCCGTGCGATTGTCTTTGGGGTGGCGGCAGGATTAGTTCAAGCACTGCCGATTCAAAAAGCGTGCTGAACATGGTGAATGAATATAATCTTTCGGCACGTCTTACGTTCAGCAATTCCTTGCTTACAAAAGAACATCTTGCCGACAAGAAATGCAATGATCTTTGTTCCTTGTTTTCAAAGACAAGGCAGCAAAGCGGTGTCATTGTACACTCAGATGTTCTTGCGGAGTATCTGCATCATGTCTACCCAAATTTATATTTGGTTTCTTCAACAACGAAAGTTCTGACAGATTTTGACTTGTTCAAGGCAGAGCTTGACAGAAGCGATTTTGCGTATGTTGTACTCGATTTTCGCTTGAACAAAGAGATTGAAAGACTGAATGACCTTTCTCAGTTTCAGAAAGACAAGACGGAATTTCTGTGTAATGAATGCTGCAATTTTGAGTGCAAGACAAGAAGGCTGTGCTATGAAGTAGTTAGCCTCAAAAATCTTGGAAAAGCTGTGCCGGATTTTCGCTGTTCGTCCCCCGATTCTGAAAAGGGGTATCGTTTTTCAAAGGCAATGAAAAATGCAGGATTTATCGGCATTCAGGACATTCAAGAAACCTACATTCCCAAGGGCTTTTCAAATTTCAAAATTGAAGGGCGTGGTCTTGGGAGCGCTATTGTTCTTGAATTCCTTTTGTATTACATGACCAAACCTGAACATCAGCTAGAAGTGCGAGAAGCCGTCTATCTGGATGCAATGCTGGACTTGTTTTGATAGTCTATGCCTTTTCAAATTCTGGCTTCCATCCTGCAAACTGTATCAGCTGTTCTTCGGTCCGATGGTAGTAGCGCAGTCCCTTGTCCAGTGCTGCGATGCGTGCCATTTCATTGTCTGTCAGCGTAAAGTCCAGAATGTTCAGATTGTCTCTGATGTGATCTACATTCTTGCTGCCAGGAATGACAACGAAGCCCATCTGAACATGCCAGCGAAGAATTATTTGCGCGCTTGTCTTTCCGTATTTTTTTCCAAGCTCTGCAAAAACAGGCTCTTCTATTAATGAACGGTCTCCATGTCCGAGTGGATACCAGCTCATCAGTTTGATGCCATATTTTTCGAGCGTTACGCGCAATTCCTTTTGGGTGAAATAGGGATGAGCTTCGACTTGAATGAACTGTGGAACAATCTCCCATTTCTTTTCAAGTTCAGCCATGTATGATCCTTCAAAATTAGAAATTCCTATGGCCTTGGCCTTGCCTTCCTTGTAGGCTTTTTCAAGCTGGCGGTATCCTGCGAGCCAGTTTCCTGCCGGTTGGTGGATGTACAGCAAATCTATATAATCCGTGCCGAGACGTTCCAGTGTTTCGTTTACGGCATTGGGATTTTCGTATTCACTTGGCCACAGCTTAGTTGAAAGAAAAATGTCCGTGCGCGTTTTGCCGCTTGCTTTCATTCCTCTACCTACCGCCCGTTCGTTCACATACGCATTTGCTGTGTCTATAAGGGAATACCCCATCTTAAGGGCTTCCTTTACGCTGTTTTCAGCATCGGCTGGTGAAAGCATAAATGTTCCTATTCCAATAACGGGACATGATATCTTGTTATTTAGTATTAGTGTTTCCATATAATTACTCCTTGTGGTGTTTTTTTATTTGTTTGTTCGACGTACATGTGCTCTCTATAGTCCATTTGCACTCAGCCATTTCTGTACGGATGTCTGCGCGTGGGCACAGTTGGAACCATTGATGGCAAGACCTTTGACAACGTTTGCATGAGGACACAGGTTTTTTATGTCCCTTTCGCTGCGTCCCATGCCGCTTCCTTCGTGGGTACAGAACGGCAGAATCATTTTGCCGGAAAAGTCTGCACTTTCAAGGAATGTAAATACTGCCTGAGGCATTGTTCCCCACCAGCATGGATATCCCAGAATGATGGTATCGTAGGAATGCAAGTCGGGTAACGTTCCTTGCAATTCAGGCCGAGCTCCGGCACGTCCTTCTTCCTGTGCAACATCGCAGCATTCCTTATAGTTATGAGGATACGTCTTTACGGTCTTTATTTCAAATGTGTCGCTTTTGCCTGCCATCAGACTGGCAATTGTTTCTGCAACAGTAGCCGTGTTTCCCTTGCTGATGCTGCGGATTGCTCCTGCAAAATAATTTTCGCCCGTGTGTGAAAAATAGGCAATCAAAGCTTTCATTCATGCCTCCTGTAATGAACTGTCTCTAATCTTCTGTAACAAGCATACCATTGATGGGCTTTTCTTGTACAATACTAGTTTTGCAATTCACTATGCGTGTGATGCATACTAGACTGGCTTTGAAATGCCGTGATATACTGATACCATGGAACTGATTCAACTGAAACAGCTTGTAACGATTGCTCATGAAAAGGTGCTTTCTCATGCCGCTGACAAGCTCAACATTTCTCAACCTGCCCTCAGTCGTTCTATTCAGCATCTGGAAGAGGAGTTTGGAATTTCTCTTTTTGACCGTAAAAAAAATAGCATGGTGTTGAACGAAGCTGGTGCACTTGTAGTGGAACAGGCAGAAATTATTCTTGCAGATGTTGAAACACTGCGCAATAGAGTTTCTGCTTTCTTGAAAAATCAACGACTTTGTATTACGGTCGTTTCCTGTGCTCCTGCCCCTTTATGGAAATTGTCTGCTGAACTACCGTCAGTTTTTCCAAACGTAAGCCTTTCAACATCCATGCCCGAAGAGGAAACCATCGTTTCTCTTTTGCTGTCAGAAAAAGCCCATCTTGCAATTGTGCGCACCGACATTGATTCCGAATCAATAGGAACTGTTCCCCTTTTAAACGAACAGCTTTTCATGCAGATACCACTGACCGATCCTCTTTCAAAAAAGACAGAGATTCATTTTTCTGATCTTGCCGGAAAAGAAATCAAGGAATACACCAAGACAGGATTCTGGCATAATCTGCACCGCGAGTTCATTCCCGATGCAACGTACATTGAATATGACGACATGATGGTTTACGCTAATGTCGTTAAAAGCCAAAGCCCCCTTACTTTTGTAACGGAGCTTGGCAACACGCTCCATGCCCATCAAAAAGAATGTGTTGTTGTCCCCATTGTAGATGAAAAGGCAACGGCGCATTATAGGCTTGCGTTCTTAAAAAAGAACAAGGAGCGTTTCCTCGATATCATCGAATGGGCAGAAAAAGCCGCACAGGAATGGTAGTTTCAGTAAAGCAAACGTGTTTGTCCTCTCTTGCAGCACTGTAAAAAAAGAAGGAGTGAGTGTATAATACAAGCATGAACTATCATTTTTTTGGTTGGGAGCATGCAGATGTTTCCCCAATTGCCGAAGAATACAAAAAAATAAAGAATCCCCGTCACTTGTATGATTTGCTTTCTGACATTTGGTGTGCAGAAACATGCGCCCCACGCATGAGAAAGAACTGGACTGCTGAAAACAAGACGCTGGGGCAGTGTTCGATTACTGCCTTTTTGGTGCAGGACATTTTTGGAGGTGCAGTATATGGCATCCCTCGTGAGGGAGGAAACTTTCACTGCTACAATGTAGTGGGAAACTGCACGTTTGACTTGACGAGCGAACAGTTTGGCTCTGAAAAATTGTGCTATGAAGGAAATCCTGAACAGCAGCGGAGCGTACACTTTGCCAAGGAAGAAAAGCTGATGCGCTACGAATATATAAAGGCTGCATTGCAAAAACAGCTGTCTCGTTTGGACTAGATCGTTTTTCATGCACACCTATTCCATAAGCCTGCATTTTTCACTTGAATCGTTTGAACTTATTAATTCGTGGGTTTTGTCGCTGGCGCAATTTACAGGAAACGATTTTCGTGTGCGCAAACAAGCGTTTCCCCATCTAACAATGGGTATGTTTCATGCAGAAAACGATGATTCGTTAGTACTACCGTTCGGTCAGTATGCTGGCATGTTGCGTGGGCAGCATGGAAAGATTGTATGTACACATGCAGAAGTCGTAAAGAAAAAGGCTGTTTTTCTTATGGCTGACAGCCAGAGTGAGGGACGTCTGCATCTTTGGAACAGGCTCCTTCATGACTGCCTGCAACCTTCTTTTTCTGCAGCAAACAATGGCCTGTATCTTCCCGTGCATTTTGTTCCCCACATTGCTCTTGCAACAGGACTGTCATCGGCGCAGGCAAAAAAGGCATCTTTATTTCTGGAGGAAATGAAGATGCCCGTTCCTGTTGATATTGCCTCCATAGTCCTTGCGCACTGCAAACCCTATCAAATGATACAGGAATGGAGGTGGTAGAAGCCAGGCAGGATTTGCAGCATGATTACTGCGGCACTGTCATAACGTTGGCTGCTGTTGCAGTTTGACCCAATGCCTGTATGTCTTCAACAGAAAAGCCCGTTATTTCGGCAATGTCTTGCACAAGATAATTGTGAGCCAGCATGTTGAGGGCTGTCTCCTGCTTGCACTTTTTTTTGGAAATTAACCAAAATCGTGAGCGAAACTGCAAGGACGCGCATATATAATGAGAGAGGTTATATATGCACAAAGTAAAACCATTTGAAAAACTTACGTTTCACGATGACTTCATGTTCGGTCTTGTCATGCAAAACAAGGAAATCTGCCGCGAAGCACTGGA
>JAFVDR010000126.1 GCA_017476165.1 Treponema sp.
GGTAAAATCATGCTCAAAAAAGCTGTCACCATTGGAAGTATAAACAAACGGAACGTTCATCATAATTCCATAACTAATAGCCTGCTGCATTCCAAATGAAGAAGAATGATTGTTGTCTTTCGCCTCAACGATGGCAAGTGGTGTTCCTTTGTTGTACCAAAGAACATAATCACAGCGTTTACCTTTGTCGCGGCTGGGAATGTTTCCTTTGATGAGGACTTTGCCGTCTGTAAAATTGTTGACGGGAGAAGTTTCCATAGTGATTTTTTTTACATTCCACTTTGCAGCCAAAGCAGGAGTAATATATTGAAGTTTAATATCTTCTTCAGTCATTTCATTCTTTTCAAAAATATCACTCATTTCAAAAATCCGTTCACATTAAGTTATTGATTATACCATTAATTTTCAAATGCAGAGGCTTTCCACGATGCACATACAGAATTCATTATAAAATACAATGCTATAGTTTTCAATGAATCTTAACAAAGCAAGCAATTGCAAACAAAAAGTAAATTCCCCGATAATAGAATCAAATGACAGAGAAAAAAAGGGTAAAAATATATCCAGCAAGTAATGAACAAATGGAAAAGCAGATTGCAGCAGAAAATGATGCTGAACTAAAGAAGGCATACAAGGAAATGCTCCAAGGCTGCGTTGAAAATCCTAATCTGAGAGATTGGTATGCAATGTGGATTATTGAAAATGAAAACGGAGGCTATATCGGAAATTTATGCTATAAAGGTTTTGAAAAGAACAAAAATCCCGAAATAGGCTATGGCATTTTTGGAGAATTTCAAGGCAAAGGCTATGCAACAGAAGCTGTAAGGATTGCTCTCAATTGGGCTTTTCAGAATCCAGAAGTAAAAGCCGTAGAAGCAGAAACAGAGCCACGAAACATTGCATCTCAAAAAGTATTGGAGAATTGCGGATTTAAGGCTACAGGAGTTATCGGAGAAGAGGGTCCAAGATTTATTTTGCATAGAGAACAGAAGAACAGCAAAAGGATGTAAAAGATTTTTTCCAAAACTCCGTTTCGGGCAGTTTTTGGATGAACAAATCCAATATCCTTGCATAGTTCACATTTTCAGTATATACTTAAGGATACTTAAGGAGACCTCGAAAAGCTTCATTTTTCAAGGAGCCCATTCATAAAACTTTTGTGGTAAGGAAAGCAGTCATGTCAAATCAGGAAATTTTAGGAGACTCATCCTTTTCGGATGTGATTATACTTGCAGGAGGATTCGGAGAACGTCTCTGGCCAGCTTCAAGCCCACAGTTTCCCAAGCAATTTCTTTCCATTCAAAATGGAATTTCATTTTTGCAGACATCGATACTCCGTGCCCTTGCTGTAAATCCGATCGGAAAAATCATTATCATCACGAGGGAAGACATTCAGACTGTTGTTGCCCAGCACTGCGAAAGCCTAAAAAACACACTGTCGCCGGAGCAGCAGAAAAAAATGCAGCAAGACCTGTACATCCTTGCAGAACCGTGTGCACGACACACCTGCGCACCGCTTGTGCTTGCATGCAAGATACTGAACCTTTTCGACAAGACCGAACATACCATGCTTGTCCTTACCAGCGACCACATCATAGAACCAACAGAAAAATTTATTGCAGACTGCTATAAAGCTGCTGCAATTGCAAAAAAAGGCAACTTTGTCTGTTTCGCAATTCCTCCTACAGAACCAGCTACAGGATACGGCTACATTAAACAAGGCGAAAACATTCACAATGACGGTTCAGTATTCAAAATTGCACAGTTCAAGGAAAAACCCGATGCACAGACTGCACAGCAGTATCTGGCAAGCGGACAATACTCTTGGAACAGCGGCATGTTTGCCTTTACCGACACATTCTTTTTGCATGAAGTACTGGAGTATGAAAGCGGCATCTTTGAAAGTTTCAAGAATTTTGATGCAGCCACACTACCCGACTGCGAAATCATAAACGGTACAAAATGCATAAGCCACTGGCAGCCCATGAACGAGTCCTATAAAACAGTCAAGGCAATTGCCGTTGACAATGCCATTGCCGAGCGAACAAAAAAAGCAGCTGCCGTAAAGTCAACCTTTACATGGGACGATGTTGGAAGCTGGGATGCCTTTGACAAGCATTATGCCGGTTCAAACGACAATACAGCATCCATAAAGAGCCATGACAACTTTGTCTATTCTGACATTCCTGTTGCATTGTGCGGTGTCGAAAACCTCATAGTTGTCATAAAAGATGGAAAAGCCCTTGTCATGAAAAAGGGTTCAAGCGGCTCAATGCGAGATGTCGTAAAGGAAATGAAAAACAGGGGCTGCTAAAACCCTGCTTGGCAAGGCATGCATCCCCATAATTGACCATAGGACAATAATCTTCTATAATGAACAAATTATGAATAGAAGACTTATTACCTCTGCATTACCTTACGTAAACAATATTCCTCATCTCGGCAATCTCATTCAGATGCTCAGTGCCGATGTTTTTGCACGCTTTTGCCGCAGTCGCGGTTATGAAACACTCTACATTTGCGGTACAGATGAATATGGAACAGCAACAGAAACAAAAGCCCTTGAAGTAAAAAAAACACCCCGCGAACTCTGTGACTATTACTACAAACAGCATGATGAAATATACAAGTGGTTTGACATTGCATTCGACAAATTCGGACGCACCTCAAATGACGAATGTACCGAAATTACCCAGTCACTGTTTACATCGCTCGATAAAAACGGATACATAAAGGAACACACAAACAAACAGCTGTACTGCAACCACTGCAACATGTTTCTTGCAGACCGCTTTGTACGCGGCATCTGCCCGAAATGCGGTTATGAAGATGCTCGCGGAGACCAGTGCGAAAAATGCGGTACCTTGCTTGATCCGACAGAATTGCAGAATCCACGATGTTCTACGTGTGGTTCTACTCCAGAAGTAAAAGAAACAAAACATCTGTACATAGACCTTCCTTCCATCAGTTCCAAGTTGGACGAATGGATGAAAAAGACAAGCAAAGAAGGCAAATGGTCTGAAAATGCAATTAAAATAACAAAAGCATGGATTCGCGACGGTTTGAACGAACGTGCCATTACCCGTGACTTAAAGTGGGGCATTCCAGTACCGAAAGCTGGATACGAAAACAAGGTGTTCTATGTATGGTTTAATGCACCTATCGGCTACATGTCCATTACAAAGCAGCTTGCAAATGAACTGAAAGCAGAAGGAAAGCCTTCGTTTGACTGGAAAAGCTGGTGGTGTCCAGAAGAAAGTGAAGAAGCAAAAGGCAAAGCTCCGGTAGATTTGTTCCAGTTTATAGGAAAAGACAACATTCCGTTCCATACGGTAGTGTTTCCATGCACTCTTTTGGGTAGCAGCCACAACTGGACGAAACTGTACCACATGTCGTCAACGGAATACCTTAACTATGAAGACGGCAAGTTTTCAAAAAGCAAAGGTGTGGGAGTCTTTGGTTCTGATGCTAAGGAGTCGGGCATAAAGGCTGATGCATGGAGATTTTACATCTTTTACAACAGGCCGGAAACACAGGACTATCAGTTTACGTGGAAAGAATTCCGAGA
>JAFVDR010000127.1 GCA_017476165.1 Treponema sp.
CATCATTGGAGTTCCTTGAAGGAAAGACTTTGCCAGGCATCGCTATCTTGGCTACAAAGTAAGCTCTGTTTTAGTTTGTAGAAATATCATTGGAGCTGTTCGGAACCATTTCGGTTTCGAACCTATTCGGTTCGGAACAGCTCTATGAATGCAATGCAAGAATCCCTGTGATAATGTTTCCTTTCCTTCCCTTTACTTGTAAGTTCCTGTGAATTTCGATAGGATTAATCTATCATGAAAAAAGGATTAAAGATTGCGTTTTGCATTGTATATGGTTTAGCACTTGCATTTGTTGCTGCAGTATTGCTGTACCGAGAGTTTGTTAATAAAGACCTGTTTCCGTCTTTTGATACTAGACATGCTGTTACACTGTGTGTTGCCCTTACAATTGCATTAATTAAGCTGTTTACAAGAACTTCTGGAGGAACGGGAAAGTCTCTTGCCTACTACAAAAAGTTTTATAAAGACATAATAAAGGATTCATTTGAAGATAATAAAAAACTCCAGCGGAAATTTCTGCAGGCAGTCTTATTCTATAACATTGACAAATTTAATAAATCAATAACATATCTCAATTCAATTCTTCCAGAATGTAAAAGAATGCAGGAAAAGTATTGTGTCAACATTTTTCTTGCTCTGAACTATAGTGATTGTGGCGACACTGAAAGTGCAATAAAAGTGTATGAGAATATGATAGATGAAAGCATTGCCGACTCAACTGTTTATTCCAACTTGATGCTTCTGTACAAAGATAACGGTGATTTTGTTAAGGCGGATGAAATTGGAAAAAAGGCAATAGTTTATGACCCGCACAATTACACCGCCTACAATAATCTTGCATCGTCTTCATTTCATAATGGCGATTATGATCAAGCCATTGAATATGCAAAGAAGTGCATTGAAATAAAAAATGATTTTCTTCCATCAATAAAATTGCTTTACCTTATCTATTCATTAAATGAAGATCCTGAACAGGCAGAGCTGTATGCAAGAAAAGCTGTAGCCAATGGTGTTTCAAAGAAGGAACTTAAAGATGCTTTGGAATACTATATGGGTGAACAAGATAAAAATAATATATAAGGAAACCTCTAAAAATTTCTGTGGGAGTGTTCTGCTATTTTTCAAAATTTCTCGAAACGTTATGGTTTTATTTTTTTGTGCAACTAAAATAGTCGTATCTTTCATGAGAGAAATTTATATAAAAGGAGGTACTGATATGATTTTGATTAACTATGGCTGTGATTTTTATGGTTATAAGGATGAAGAAAATTTATAATCTCAAATCTGTATGTAAATATAATCCTATAACAGGTAATTTGGAGGAGGCCTGACATGTACATAGACAACATCGCCAGAAACAACAGAAAGACAATAGCCGTCATATCTTTTTTCATCGTCATTGAATATGCCATAGCGCAGAGCATACCGTACTGCATAAAAATCCTTTCAGATTCCATCGTTAATGTGGACTTGACTGGGCTTGCCGGAATATGCGTCCTTCTTGTGATTGCCGGCGTGGTAAAGTTTGCATCGACACTGGCTGCCGACATCTATTACTGGAAATTTACGAATTCGCTTGGAATGCAGCTGCTGAATGAATTTTTGGGAAAAGTTCTAGATGCTTCCAAGTCTGACCTTTCCCGCTCTGATCCCGATTCCCTACTCAGAATTGCCACAAGCGACATTGACAGACTGAAACAGTCGCTTGTAAAGCAGTATTTCGTAAGTGTGTCAACCTGTGTTTCCTTGGCAATACTGCTTTTCTTTGTCGTCCTTCTGGACATAAAGCTGGCTTTCATAACCATTGCATGGTATGCTTTGTTCTATTTCGTTTCAAGAAAATTCATAGACAGAATTTCACAACAAAGGATTACCGAGCGAATGAAATACAGCTCTGTTGTATCCTTTGCAAAGGATGCAATTTTCGGTGCGTCCGAATTCAAATATTTTTCGCACAAGGATGAGTTTTTCAAGAACATTGATGAAAAGCTTGAAACTTATAACGATGCAAACTCAAAGGTCATGATTAGCCATTCTCTGTCCCAATATATTGCCGTCATAGGCAACTTTACTACCATCGCAATTATACTGCTGTACAAGCACCTTCTTGCAACGGACATTTCCACAGGCTCTCTGTTTGCCATGTACATGTACACGGTAAAATATTCAGACATCTTTGACAGCATTCTGTTCCTGAGGACTTTGCGGAAAGACAACGAGTCTTACAAAAAGCCTATAGTGGGTTTCATGCTGAATGGTACGGAATCTTGCAGGAATCAGAATGAATGCATTGCAAGCATTGAATCCATAGCGGCGGCAAAGCTTTCCGTTTCATTTAATGACTGCATACGCGCATTCAGCCATGTCTTCAAGAAGGGCTGCACCTATATCATAAGCGGAAAGAGCGGTGTTGGGAAATCAACTCTGGTAAATGCCCTTGCACGGGAAATTCCTTGCACACCGGCATCTCTTTTTTACAACGGCAGACCTGCCGAATTGGTTTGCCAGAAGTCATTGAACGAACGGATTGCCGTGCTTAACCAAAATCCATATCTCATAAACGGCAGCATTGAAGAAAACATGCGCATGTTCCACAGCGAGTATGACAGGCAGGATGTGGAAGAAATAGCCCGTTTTTTGGACTTACCCGACATCTACGCTCCGATTGGCGTAAGCGAAATAGAAAAAGTCTCTGGAGGGGAAAGGAAGCGCATTGCCTTTGCACGGCTGTTTTTGTGCTTGCAGCACAAAGACCTTGTGATTCTTGACGAAACGTTTGCAAACCTGGACAGGGAACTCATTTCAAAAATTGCACGGCGGATAAAGGAACTTTGTGCGGAAAAAATCCTTGTTGTAGTGACTCATGATGACTTTGTAAAGCAGCAGTTTGAGTCGGCATGCATCATAGAATTGAACTGATGGTATTCATGAACAATTGCTTGCCGCAGTAGGATTATATTGTAAGATGAAGAATGAACAGGCTCCACCGTATGGGGCAACTATTTGCAAGAGAGACTCTTGATATGTCAAATTTAATTCGTTTCCTAAAGAAATCAGTCGGAAAAAAACTGACGGCTGTTCTTTTTGCGACATCCTGCCTATTTTCGCTTTTAAAGCTGTCAAATATGATTTTGCCTTTTTTTGCAGAAAAGTTCATAGATGGTGTACAAAGAGGTCTCTTTGAATCTACGTATCTGTTTGTGGCGGCATCTC
>JAFVDR010000128.1 GCA_017476165.1 Treponema sp.
AGGAAAACATCAATGTACAGATGATAAGTCAAGGGGCAAGTAAGGTAAACATAAGTCTGCTAGTTGACAATGCAGAGGTTGATACAGTGGTGCAGGTGCTCCATGCTGCACTTTTTAATTCGGAACAGAGGTGATGTTATGAAGATTGCATTGATTGGTTTTGGAAAGATGGGACATATGCTTAAGGAAACGTCGGAATCTTTTGGACATACTGTTGTTGCTACAATAGATACAATAGCTGCTGATGCATCTGTTAAGGTTTCAGCTGGTGACTATGATGCTGTTGCATCTGCCGTAAAAAATTCTGGCGCAGAAGGGATCATTGAATTTTCTCATCCGACAGCTGTTATGGGTAACATAGCAGCATTGCTTCCTCTTAAGCTTCCTGTTGTTGTAGGAACGACTGGTTGGAAAGACAAGGAGAAAGAAGTTGCAGGGCTTGCTGCGAAAACAGGTGGAACCATCATGCGCAGTGCAAATTTTTCCATTGGCGTGAATGTGTTCTATAAAATTGTAGAACAGGCTTCTAAGCTCATAAGTAATTTCGATGAATATGATGTCGCACTATGGGAAATGCATCATAACCAAAAGGCTGACAGTCCGAGTGGTACTGCATTAGAAATTGCAAAACGTATAATGCTCGGCAACTCAAAAAAGACTGAACTTGTGGTTGATGCTTTTCATCAGAAACCTGAACCTAATCAGCTTCATGTGTCGTCTACGCGTTGCGGCAGAGTTCCCGGTACTCATACTGTGTTCTTTGATTCTCCTGCAGATACGATAGAATTGACCCATACAGCACGAAGCAGGCAGGGCTTTGCTTCTGGTGCTGTACATGCCTTGGAGAACATGAAGAAATTTCTGGATGATGGTACTTTGTCCAGTGGCAAGCTGTACGGCATGGAAGATGTATTCCCCGGAATGTTCTAAGTGGGGAAAAGCTGCTAATTTATTGTAAAATTCATGCCGAAAATAGAAGTGTTATGAAGTCTTTTATTTTCGGCATGGTATCAATTCTGTTCCTTCTGTTATGCTCTGTTTCCGTATACGCTGACAGTACGTACGTTGTTCAGGCTGGTGATACGTTGTATTCCATTAGTCGAAAGTTTGATGTCAGTGTTACTTCCCTACGAAAAGAAAATAATATTTCAGAAGACAATGTTATAAAAGTTGGTCAAAAGCTTTCTATTCCTGAAAAAGCATCAAATGTTGGCATTTCATCCGCAACGGCAGTGCATGGAGACTCTTCTGCTGTTGTTGCCAAAACAGGATCAAGTGCGATATCTGTTGAAGGAAAAGACATGAAACGAAAGTTTGATGTGTATACCGTTCAGAAGGGTGATACATTTTACCGCATTGCAAAAGTAAACGACATTACTGTATCCGAATTAAAGGAACTGAATGACCTTTCGGAAGACAGTATTCTTAAGGCTGGTCAAAAACTTAAGATACCGGTGAGCATTGTAGATTCTTCATTAGCCAATTTGCCTGATTTGCCATCAAATGATCCAAGAACATATTCTAAGAAAAAAGGTGATTCTTCATTGACATGGCCAGTGGAAAAACCTGAGGTAACGTACATAAAAGGAAAGGTTAGTGGAGTTCATCTTTCTGCCAAGGAAAAAGAGTCTGTTAAGTGCATTCGTGCCGGAACGGTTGTATACACAGGCAACTATCGAGGTTACGGGCAGGTAGTCTTTGTTCAGTCAAAGGCAAATTACATTTATGCGTATACAGGACTTGAGTCAATAAAAGTAAAAAACGGTGATTATGTTGTCTTTGGAGATGTGCTTGGAACTGCTGGTACTGACAGCATAAAGGGCACTTCGCAAATATCTTTCATGGTGTTTAACAAATCTGTTCCTGTAGATCCTGAAAAGGCTCCACGTGGTTGACTTTTGCACTGTCTTATGTAAAGGAGAACTCTGCCTGAAGCTTTTTCCTGTTCAGATTTTCAATGCCCTTTTGCCGAGGAAGAGTGTCCTCTATTATTTTCTTAAAGATGTCCATGCAGACGCGAGCATCATCATCAGCCCTGTGTGCGTTTTTTACCGTTATATTGAAGCGTTTGGCAAGTGATTGCAATCGGTACTGGCCTTTTTCGGCTTCCTTTATTAAGTCTGGATATGCCCACCGAGCGAGAGGCAGCGTGTCTATAATCAAATTTTTAAGATATGAATTGCGATGCTGCATCATTTCAACATTGATGAATCCAACATCAAACGGTGCATTGTGTGCAACGAGTATGGCATCTTGGCAGTATGAAAGAAAATCTGTCACAACGTCATGAGAGTTTCTGCAATTTTGTACAAGATTGTCGTCAATGTGCGTTATTTCTGTGATGTAAGAGGGTATTGGTATCGGCGGCTTTATAAGGTTGTCAAATGTTTGTCCAATAATGCCATTGCAGTCAAATTTTACAGCTCCAATTTCAATGAGATTGTCGCTTTCAGCATGTAAACCTGTTGTTTCTGTGTCAAAAGCGACAAATACTGACCCGCTGTAAAACAGACGGGCCATGTGATTGAAATCTCGAAAAAGCCGTATGGACGGCCTACTTTGCTGCATCCAAAACAGCCTTTATTTCTGATGAAATTTTATTGCATAATGCATCTGCCTCGGCTTTTGCCGCATTCAGAGCTTCATCTGTCTGTGCCGCAACAGGAACAGTACTGTTGATGTAGAACTTTATCTTTGGTTCTGTTCCGCTTGGACGTGCACTTACAATTGTCCCTCCTTCAAGGAAGAATTGAAGGACATTGCTCTTTGGCCAAGGAATAGGAGTCTTTTGGGCAGGAGATGCAGGATCAAATTCTACCTGCTGCTGTACATCGCGTATTTTTAAGACTTTTTTTCCACCCAGCGTTTTCAAACCTTCCTCCCGAAGTTTTGTCATGATTCCTTTCATGATGCCTGGACCTGTTACACCCTCAAAATATTTGCTGATGGAACGATCTTCAAAGTAGCCGAACTTCTTGTACATGTCATTCAAGTGTTCGAGCAGACTTTTGCCCTGGCTTGCCCAGTAAAGTGTCATTTCTGCACACATTGCTGCTGCTGAAACTCCATCCTTATCTCTTACTTCCGTTTCAACAAGATAGCCGTAGCTTTCTTCAAGACCAAAAGCATAATGCTCTTTTCCTTCTTTTTCCATCTGACCTTCGTCAAATGCAATCCATTTGAATCCTGTAAGGCATTCCTTTATTTTTACGCCGTAGTTCTTTGCAACTGCATCTACAAATGGACTTGTAACGATTGAGCGGATAAGAACTGGATTTTCCGGCATTTTGTTGAATTCCTTCTTTGAAAGAAGGACATAATCTGCAAGGAGTGCTCCCATCTGGTTTCCTGAAACGAGGACATACTTTCCGTTTTTATCAGGAAATGCTGTACCGAAACGGTCTGCATCAGGATCCGTTGCCATGACGACATCTGCTTTTTCTTTTTCTGCCAGTTCTACGGCCATTTTGAGTGCAGGTGCTTCTTCTGGATTTGGTTTTTCAACGGTAGGAAAGTTTCCGTCTCCTTCTCTCTGCTCTGGTACTGTAATGACATTAAGTCCAAGATCTCCCAAAACCTTTTCAACATGCATTGCACCAGTTCCGTGCAGAGGAGTGTACACAACCTTAACACTGCTTGCTTTTTCCTTGATGAGTTCAGGGCGGTAAAGGTTTTTCTTTATCATGTCTTGGAATTTTTCATCGATTTCCTTGTCAATGAGAATGATTTTACCAGATTTTATGGCTTCTTCTTTATCAATGAGCTTTACTTCTTTTACAGCATTTACTTCATCGATGATTCCCTTGTCATGAGGTTCTACGACCTGGGCACCATCGTTCCAGTATGCCTTGTAGCCGTTGTATTTAGGAGGGTTGTGGCTTGCAGTAACAACGACACCTGTCTGACATCCAAGTACTCTGATTGCAAAACTCAACTCTGGCGTTGGGCGAAGTGCGGTGAAGAGGTATGCTGTGATGCCGTTTGCAGCAAAAACCCGTGCTGTTATGTCTGAAAATTTATCATGATTGTGGCGGCTGTCATATGCAATGCATGCTTTCAGCGAACCTGCTGCAGCTTCTTTCGGAAAAGCTTTGATTATGTAATTTGCGAGTCCCTGTGTTGCTTTCGAAATGTTAAGAGTGTTCATGCGGTTTGTTCCACCACCCATAACACCGCGGAGTCCACCTGTTCCAAATTCAAGGCTCTGGTAGAAACGGTCTTCGAGTTCCTTCATGTCTTTTTTTGCAACAAGCTCTTCTACTTCCTTGCGGAATGATTCATCTTTTTCTTCTGCAATATACTGTTTTGCGAGTTCAAGGATTTCTTTTTCTTCCATAAAAGTTTCTTCCCCTTTTCTAGTATTGTTCTAAAATTATAGCAGATTTACTAAAGTTGTGCTACGACTTTGTTCTGGCATTGGAGAAATATTGAAGGCTTTTATGGAAAGGTACATGAAAGGAAAATAAAAAAGACCTCTATACAGAGAGGTATTTTACGGTCCCTACGGTGATCGAACCCATCTTTAAAGATTGAGAATCTTTCGTCCTAGCCGATAGACGAAGGGACC
>JAFVDR010000129.1 GCA_017476165.1 Treponema sp.
CGATGCAATCAACACAGCTATGCGCGAACTCTTTATGCAGATTGTATACGGACGTACTCAGTCAGCATATTCAAAGGATGGACTTAAAGTTGGTGCATCTCTTGAAGACCTTGGCAAGAACCTCCGTTCACAGGTTGGAACAATGTTTGCAACACGCAAAACAGGTCCACGTTATCTTGAGATGACAGAAGGATACGTTGAAACTTGTGCCATTGACAAGGACAACCAGATCATCGGTTACAACTGCATCAACTTCGGCAAGCTCATGGATGCTCTTAAAGCAGGAGTTGACCCAAAAGAAGCAATCGAAAAGGCACGTACACACTACGGTCGCGTTACGGCAGATCAGGGTATGGTAAAACTTATCGACCCACGCAAAGAGTAGTTTAGGAGGAATACGATTATGGCATTATTTGAAGATTTTGAAGGCCGCATTCCTCAGGTGAATAAGGCTCTTAAAGAATATGGTTTTAGTGAAGGCGAAAAGGGATTGAACGAGGCACGCGAGCTGTGCAAGGCACGTGGATTTGATCCTTATGAAATCTGCCAGTCTACACAGCAGATTTGTTTTGAAGATGCAAAGTGGGCTTATGTATTGGGTTCTGCAATTGCAATTAAAGAAGCAGAAAAGACAGGCGATAAGACAGGTTCTGTAGCAGCTGCAAACATTGGAAAAGGACTTCAGGCATTCTGTCTGCCAGGTTCTGTTGCTGACGACCGCAAGGTTGGGCTTGGACACGGAAACCTTGGAGCACGTCTTCTTTCAGAAGAAACACAGTGCTTTGCATTCTTGGCTGGACACGAATCATTTGCTGCTGCTGAAGGTGCTATCAAGATTGCAGCAAATGCAAACAAAGTTCGCAAGAACAAGCTCCGTGTTATCCTTAACGGTCTTGGAAAGGACGCTGCTCAGATTATCAGCCGCATAAACGGCTTTACATATGTTCAGACAAAGTTTGACTATTTCAATGGAAACGGTACAGACAAGGCTTTGACAGTTGTAAAGGAAGTTCCTTACGGAAACAACCCAGACCGCCTCATCGTAAAGTGCTATGGTGCAGATGATGTTCGCGAAGGTGTTGCAATCATGTGGCACGAAGACGTAGATGTTTCCATTACAGGAAACTCAACAAATCCAACTCGCTTTCAGCATCCAGTTGCAGGAACTTACAAGAAGGAAAGACTCCTTGCTGGCAAGAAGTATTTCTCTGTAGCTTCTGGTGGAGGAACAGGACGTACATTGCATCCAGACAACATGGCAGCAGGTCCAGCTTCTTACGGATTTACTGATACATTGGGTCGCATGCACTCTGATGCTCAGTTTGCAGGTTCTTCTTCAGTTCCAGCACACGTAGAAATGATGGGATTCATGGGAATGGGTAACAACCCAATGGTTGGCTGTACAGTAGCATGTGCAGTTGCTGTTGCAGGTTCATTCTAAAAGAAAATTGCGTCATGAAAAAGGGGCTTGTCTCATCAGACAAGCCCCTTTTATTTTGCATTCAAGTATGGTTGCAAAAAAAAACTGCCAGACAGTACAAGCAACAACGAAAACAGAATACTGTCTGGCAAGGAGGAATTATTCTAAACAATGGCAACTTGAATTGCATTGCCATTGTAGAGTACTATTTTGTCAACGAACTTTTTCAAGCATAAAGTGGACACTACCGCCATACTGAGGTTTGCCCATAACACGAAGGCCGACATACATCAACTCTGCACCTAAAGCACAGGAGCCATCAGGTACAATGCCGCATTGACTTGACGGCATGTCAAACACAGATTTTTTCAGATGCTCTTGGAGAGTTTCGCTTTTTAATGTTGTAAACCGATATACAGCATCAGGTTCAAGACCTTGCAGGTGAACAAGAGCATATTCTGGATTTGCTTCGGCATACAGCCACACAATGCTCACTACAGCCTGTTTTTTATCTTTTGAAACATGTTCCCATGCACTATATCGAGCAGACTCAGCAGAAGCAACTGCATTCCAAGGGGATTCCAGTCGATACAAATCACCGAATTGAACAGTACCTCGAATCTTTTTATACCATGCAATCTGGCTTTTGATTTCCATCAGTTCAGTTTCAGAAAGCAAGTTCAAGTCAAGTTCATATCCGAACGTACCAGCCATGGCAACATGACCTCGGGTAGAAAGTGACGTTAGTCTTCCTACCTGATGATTTGGCACTGCAGAAACATGACATGACATTGCACTTGCAGGATATACAACAGAAGTTCCCATTTGAATTGCAATGCGTGAAAGTGCATCGGTATTGTCACTTGTCCACGTCTGGGGCATGTAATGAAGCATTCCTGCATCAAAGCGGCCGCCGCCTCCTGAACACGATTCAAACAGCACGTTTGGAAAACGAGAGGTAAGGGTTTCGAGCAGTCGATACAAGCCAAGATAGAACTGATGCGATGCATTCATGTACATGTCGGAGGGATTCCTGTTAAAGTCCCATTTGACATAATCAACATGAGCTGTAGAAAGTATATGCGAAATCTTTTCCAAAAGATACTCGACAACCTCGCTCTTTCCTAAATCCAGAACAAGCTGATGACGACCAAGCACAGGTGTTAAGCCATCCACATGAAGTGCCCAATCTGGATGAGTACGATACAAATCGCTGTCGGGCGAAACCATTTCAGGCTCAAACCACAAACCAAATTTCATGCCGCGAGCATGAATGCCGTCAGAGACCTCTTTTAATCCATTCGGAAGCTTGACCTTGTTTTCAAACCAATCACCCAATGAAGACCTGTCATCATTGCGTTTTCCGAACCATCCATCATCAAGTACAAACAGTTCTACACCTTCCTTTGCAGCAGTATCTGCAAGGGCAAAAAGCTTCTTTACATCAAAATTAAAATACGTAGCCTCCCAGTTATTAATGACGACAGGGCGGTCTGCATCGCGCCATGTTCCGCGACACAAATGTTTTCTATATAAATCATGAAATGTACGGCTCATGCCGCCAATACCATGTTCACTTCTGACCATAACAACTTCCGGAGTGCAGAAAGACTCTCCAGATTTCAATTTCCAGTCAAAGTTGTAACTGTTTATACCCATTTGAAAGCGGCTCATGCCCCATTGGTCAACTTCTACATGAGCCATAAAATTGCCGCTGTACACAAGGTTAAAGCCAAAGGCTTCGCCATCAGTTTCATTTGCATCATAGGATAACAGTGCTAAAAATGGATTTTGCTGATGACTGCTTGCCCCTCGCTGGCTTGCTACACCCTGCAAGCCAGGCACCAGCTTTCTCACAATCGCATGTCGTTCACGGGCATGGGCACCAGACAGCTGAAGCATCTTGTAACGAGAATGGGGAAAATCAATACTTGCACTTAACGCTTTTCTAAGAGAGAGCTGTGCCTTACCACAAGTAAATATTGCATGTCGGCAGATTGCATCAAAATCTTTCCAGACTGTGTAGCACAAAGTTACAACCAGACCGCTGCACGCATCCTTCAAATCAATTTCCAATGTGTCTGCTTCGCTGTCATTAGATACATACGTTGACGGCAATCCGTCCAGAACTTTTTTTCCTGCATAAATGCGGTGTGACTGATACTCCAAATCAGATGCCAATGCCTCATTGCAAACAGCTTCGTAAGCAGAGGAACGAAAGTCTGAACGCATGGGAACTGGATATTCGCACTGCTGGGCATCCAGAGAAAAATCAGCAACTCCATGCAATTCCGCGGGTACGGGGCTAAAAGAACGATCTGCAAACGGCATGATGCAGACATCAGACCAAGCAGGAAGCGTATGAAACCAGCCCCCATGCAACAGATATTTTTTATTATACAGCCGTATGACATACGTTGATGACGGAGTATTCAACAGAAAAACATCTTTCTCTTTATCAAAGCAAATGCTCATGGTTTTCAATTCCTACAGTAAAAAAGACTCTCTCCGATTCCTACTTTTTTACATGATACTCATACCCATTGCAGGATATTTTGTCCTTACCCAGAAGATTCAAGCAGGAGTATTATTTGAACAATGCCTTAACCTGAGCATTGGAATCTTTCAATGCAGATTCAACATCTTTCTGGCCAAGGAAAATTTCATCGAATGTGCGTGTCATTATCTGACCGATTTCAACAGAATGGTCGACAATCGGATACAGGAAAGTTCCATTTGGAGCAACAGCTTCATCAGTAAAGGCTGATACATCATATCCTTTTTCTTTGTATGTATTCAAAGCTTTGTTTACACCGCTCTCAATGGCAGGGAACACGACACCATACGAACCAATGATTTCTTGAGCATCACGTGATGCAAGAAACTTGACCCATTCCCATGCTTCATCCTTGTGCTTGCTTCCAACCCAAATGGAATCTCCAAGACCGTTAATCATGCTTTTGCGTCCTGCAGAGCCTTCTGGCAGGCGTGCAAAGCCAACTTCGAATACGCCATTTGTCTTATATGAGCCAATCATCCAAGAACCATCAAAAACAAGAGCTGCCTTCTGAGAATTGAAAACCGCAGCCGTTCCATTTGATGTTTCCGTATATGGTGTAAGATAACCTTCGTCCTGCATCTTCTTCATCCATTTGATTGTCTTGATAAAGCGAGGATCATCGTAGTGATAGTTCCAGTCATATAAACCATCTGTATACATCCATCCTGTTGCACATGCCAATCCAGAATACTGAGCCTGTCCGCGATCATCACTATGGGCAAGAACAAGACCGTACTGGACAACATTATTCTTGTCAAACTTCGGATCCAGGCCATTACGTCCTGCAGTATCAATGGAAAGTTTCTTTATCATTGTTTCGAAGGTACCGCCATCATCATAGTTCCATGTCAAATTATTAAGTTCATCATGACTGATGCCAAGCTTGTCGGTCACGTCTTTATTGTATACGATACAAATGGTATCCCAGTCCTTTGGAAGACCATATGTTTTTCCGTCTTTTGTCTGCCACAACTTCTCAAGGCTGTTCATGTAGATTGACATGTCAACATTGTCTTTCTTTATGTATGGTGTCAAATCAACAAGCTGATTCTTATTTGCAAAATCAAGATATTTTGCCAAATGGTCTGTAAAGACATCGGAAGCAGAGCCACCAATCATTTCTGTCTGAAGACCTGTCCAATAGTCATCCCATCCAAGCTGAGAAATTTCAACCTTAATGTTCGGATTTCTTTTTGTAAACTCATCAGCAGCTGCCTGATAAGCAGGAAGTTGGTTGGAATCCCACAGCTCATATTTTATGGTAACAACCTTTCCTTTTCCAGCAGAAGATCCTTTTTCACTTTTGCCAGAACAGGATGTTCCAATAAGAGCACCCATCACCATAAGTGCTACACCTGCAAAAACAACAGACTTTTTCATACCTTATTCCTCCTAAATCTTCGAACAGATATTTTATTAATGAATTCTTGCATACAGCAATCAGCCAGAATCAACGGAATCCGCTGAACTGTATAGAATTAATTATCTTTTTTCCAAGGAACGCATAAATGATGAATGCTGGAATTATAGCAAGAACAGTTCCCGCCATAAGACCGCTCCAATCAGGCTGACCTTGTGGAGTCTGCGAACGAAACACGCCCAAAGCAACTGTAAGCGTTCTAAGCTCCTCTTTTCGACCGACAATCAGCGGCCACATGTAATCATTCCACGTATTGATTGCTACGGTTACGGCAAGCGTAATGACAGCAGTCTGCATGAGCGGCATGATAATCATAAAGAACGTTCTGTATTGTCCCGCACCATCCAGATAAGCCGCTTCTTCAATTTCCTTATTGATTCCCATGAAAAATTGTCGCATGAAAAAAACAGAATAAGGAGTCATGAACAAAGCAGGAAGGACAATGCCGCCATACGTGTTCAAAAGTCCCAGTTGACGCACAAAGACAAAGTTAGGAATCATCATGACAACGCCAGGAACCATCATTGTTGCAAGAATCAATGCAAAAATCTTGTCGCGTCCTGGAAAGCGAAGACGTGAAAAACCATACCCCGCCATGGCACAGAAAAACACCTGACACACGGTTGTAATGAATGCAATAACAAACGAATTGCGCACATTGACAAGAAAATTTACGCTTTGCCCTGAGCCCCCCAGTGCAAGAGACTCTTCTGCTGACACCATGCCAAGGACACGGACATAATTCATGCCAGTCAATTTGGAAGGCAACATCTTGACAGCGTCAGAATACATCAACGATGCAGGAGTAAATGATGTCCTGACAACCCAGTAAAACGGAAACAACGTAATGAGCAGCAGCACCAATATGACAATCCACAGCATCACATGACCAAAGCTCATTTCTTTTTTAAGCATTTCTTTATTCATGATAAAACCCACCTTCTTTAACTATCAGACTCATTTGCACGGAAGAACTTCATTTGCAAAAAGCTTATAAAGGCCAAAATCACAAAAAGAACAATTGAAGCCGCAGATGCATAGCCCATCTTATACGACTCAAAGCCATTTTTATAGATGAATAGATAAATTGCATACGTAGCAGTAACAGGACCTCCCCTCGTAGTTACGGCAATTGTATCGTAAATTTGGAAAGAACCAATAACCGTTGTGACAATGACAAACAGCATGACAGGACGGATATACGGAAGGACAACAAAGAAAAACTTTCGTATTGAACCACATCCGTCAATCGTTGCAGCTTCTTCTATTTCCTTTGGTACGCTTTGCAAACCTGCAAACACGAGCAGTGCAGTGTACCCCATGTGCCTCCAAATGTTTATGCCAGCAATGGAAGGAAGAGCTGTACGAGTATCAGCCAAAAAATTTATCTTTTGCAATCCCATTTTTACCAGCAATGCATCAATTATGCCCAATGGAGGGTCAAGCATCCAAAACCACAGAAGACCGACAACAACATTAGACATAATCCAAGGAGTAAGAAAGACTCCTCGCAAAAAGCCACTCTTTCCAGATCTGTTCATAATGATGGCTATAATCAATGCAAGGACAGTTTGCAAAGGAATGTTCAACAGAACGTAACAGACCGTAACTTTCATGGACACCCAGAAGTCAGGATCCTTAAAAAGAGTACTGTAGTTCTTTAAGCCTACAAAGTGGGCAGCACTGAACAGATCCCAGTCCGTAAAGCTGTACACAAAACCACGCACTGTTGGATACAGATAAAAGAAAACAAATCCTATCAGACAGGGCAGTACAAAACTGAAAGCAACTATGCTTCGTTTCAATTCATAAACTTTGACTTTCATACTTTTGATTATAAGAGCAGTTTTTACATTTGTAAAGCAAAATTTTTCATCATTTATGTAAATTTTTTCATTAGACAAAGAAAAACTTTACAAAAATTACAATCTACGATAGAATGACAACATGACTATAACGGAAATTGCACAGGAAGCAGGAGTCTCAATAGCAACCGTTTCACGGTTTCTTAACAACGGTCCCGTAAAGGAAGAAACGAAAAAAAAACTTGAGCAAGTCATACGCAAAATCAATTATGTACCAGAATCATTTACGCGAAAGATAATCAGCTCCCCTTCACAAGTCTCAACCATTGCAATCATCAGTCATAGCATTACAAACCCCTATACAACAGAATTTGTAGAAGAAGTCTCTACTATATATAATTCACGCAGCATTGTGTGCTATACCGTGTACTGCGTGGACACAGACACGGAATATCGCTACCTGATGGATCTGATTGCACACAAAGTGAACGGAATCATCATGCACGATCCCGACATGGGTGATGGTAAATTTGAGCTGTACAACAGAATTGCACAGCGCGTACCGTTTGTCATAATACATTCTCTAAAAGGCGACATCAGCTGTAATTCCATCACCGTAGATCAGGAAATCGGAATGAAGCATGCAATGGAATACCTTATAAACCTGGGACACAGGAGGATTGCATACATCTCTGGAAATGACGGCTATTCCTTTAGGCTCAAGGAACGCATCTGGAAAGAAGAATTGGCAAGAATAGGAATTACTCCCCCTGAACAAGACTGCATACGGGCTGCGAATGTCGATTTTGAAAAGGGAATGGATACAGCACGTGAAACGGTACTGACATATCTAAAAGAAGGGAACAGACCGACAGCAATATTTACTGCAAATGACATAATCGCAATGGGAACAATTTCTGCCCTCACAGAAATGGGGCTTTCCGTGCCAAAGGACATATCTGTCATGAGCCACGACAATACGCTCCTTGCACGTTCTTTGAACCTAACATGCGTAGACATGAAAATACGAAGCGTAGGCATAGCTTCTGTAGATCTCATGGATTATGCAATCAAAGGTTCCGACACAACGCCGAGACACATCTCTCTTACACCAAGCATCATAGAAAGAAGTTCGTGTCGCAACATCCTCAAAGATTCTGTCATACAATGACTCCACGGCAATCAATTTCCTTGCCGGCAATAATAGAGTCTGCAAGGCATTCTGTGATTGTTACCTTTACACGTGAACCAGGAACAGTGTTCGATACAAGCGGACACTCAACATGCAGGAAATTCTCTGTAACGCAATGTATTACATTTATCTGGTCGGCAGACATACCTTTTGTGCGCAAAGCACGGCTATTTTCTACAATAGCAGACAAGGTTCGACCTTTCCAATAGGATACGTAGTCAATTTTTCCTTTTACGGCCATATCCGAAAGCCACTTTACCCGTTCCCCCTTTATACGCTCGGGAATCTGCGGGCGCATATCCATTGCAGGCGTTCCAGGACGCGGAGAAAAAGGAAATGCATGAATCCATGCAAACTGCTGCTCAATGCAAAGTCTTTGGGTCATGGCAAAATCATCTTCCGTTTCACCGGGAAATCCAGCAATAATGTCGCAGGAAATAAAAGGATGGTCTTTTGCACTTCGTATCTTTTGAATAGAACGAACAACATGTTTCACCGAATGTGGACGCTTCATCAAAGAAAGAATACGTTCACTGCCAGACTGTATGCTCAAATGAAAGAAAGGCTGCACACGCGGATTAGCAATAACGGCACACAATTCATCTGATACGCTTTGTGGATAAAAGCTTGAAATCCGAAAGGCAATATGTTCTGTTTCCTTCAACAGCAAATCTAAAAGCCGTGCAAACGAATAGGAAGAGCCGTCACTGCCTATGCCAGCATACTGACTCAGGTTTACCCCCGTGCAGACAACTTCGTGATTTCCAAGTCTTTCCAGTTCCTGGACACGCGATACTACATCTTCAACAGCAAGCGACACAGACATACCCCTTGCAAGGTGAATGCGGCAAAATGTACAGGAACAATTGCAGCCATCCTGAATCTTGATTGATGCGCGGCTGTGTTTTTCAAATACAGGCGTATACAAGGAAAAAGGATTTAAAACAGGAACGTTTGCACTTGCAGATGAAGGAACAGCGCAAAAGGATCGTCTATCTGCAAGAAAACTGCGCAAATCTTGTGCACTCATGCATCCGCGCATCTGCATTTCAGACGCAAGGGCAGCCAGCATGAATTTCTGTGTTCCTGAAAGAATGACAATGCGCTCAGGACAAATGCTTGCTATTTCTGCTGCATCAAGTTCTGCATAGCACCCAGTCACAATGACAGGAGCCACAGGATATTTTTCAAGCATGAGGCGAATAAGGCGACGAGCCTTTTGTTCTGCTTTTCCTGTAACGGTGCACGTATTTATGACAGCAAGAACAGTATGTTCATCAAGAGCCGTTCGAGCAGTAACAGGTTCCAAATCGGCATGAAAGCCATGCAGGGAAAAAGAACGGGCTGCACCTTCTGACTCATCCTGATTCAGACGACAGCACAATGTTTCAAAATGAACGGAATAAAGATGTCCTGAATTACTCATTACAAATGTGACTCACAGCGAGCCTTACCCCGTGTTGAATCATAATCACTCGGATTGATTGAAAGAGCTTTATCATAGGCAACGATTGCAGTCTGATAATTTTTGCACATTTCCCGTGCATAGCCCAACTGAGACCACCAGTAGAATCGCATGGCATCGTAGCGGACAGAAGTCGTAAGAGCAATATCAGCATGATTGTACTGAGCTTGACGTATGTAGATTTCACCCATGAAAAAATAGGCCCTGCCGTAACGAGTTGCACTTTCAGGTGCAGTCGATACATATTTCTGAAACAATGCAAGTGCTTCTTTATTTTTACCTTGGTAGAATTTTGACTCTGCCAGAACTTCTATCAAGCGGACATCATAGGGAAACAATTCACGGGCTTTAGAAGCTCTTTCTTCTGCAGCCATGTACTGCTTGTTTGCAACAAGTGCCCAGCACAGGACGCAGTAAGAATCAAGGCTTTCGGGATTGGCAGCAATTTCTTTCTCGCAGACATCGATAGCCTCTTCATACTGGTCTGCATTATACAGTTTCAAGGCATCCTTATGCTCTGCTTGCTGAGCATAAGCGCTCCATAACACTGCAAAGCACATGCACCATACTATTTTCTTTACGTAATTTCTCATAGCATCATCCTAGGCAATCGTTTTCATTGTACATTTTCCAGTAAAAGCAGACCCAGGCTCGAGAACTACCTGACCAGCCGTTATATCCCCCGTTACAGAACCAGTTGACGTTATGTAAATAAGACGATTTGCATTGATGTTGCCTTCTACCTTTCCACGGACATAGACACGGTCAGTATTGATATCCGCCTTGACAACAGCGGCAGAGTCAATCAACAAGTCACTTTTGGAATCGATAGAACCATCAACGATTCCTTTTATCATAAATGGTTTTTCAATGAAAATGGAACCAGAAAAATTAATGTCTTCTGCCATTATGGTATCAAAATCATCTTCGTCAGTATCAAACTGTTCTATTTCTTTTACTTCAGCCATGCTGATATTGTAATTAGAATTTTACTACAAGTCAATGCACAGAGCATTTTATGATCATGCCAATAAGCAAAGGAAAGTCTAGCAATGAGCGAAAATGCTCAATTTCGCTACACAAAACCGTCCGATTCAGCTGTAACGAAACGGACGACTCGGATGAAACGAAACGGACGGCTCGGTCGGATAAAACCGTACGTTCCCGATGTTCCGAAAGTCACGCATAGCATTGCCTAGAAGCAACCATGTCATAGTCTTGTAAAAACAGCATAAAAACGATAATATTGTAGGAGAATGATTCAACCTCATACTCATATACCAAAGATTCTCATTCTCCTGCTGGCAGTGCTGTTACTGTTGTCAATCATAGCATGTGAAAGCACGAAAAAACAAAAAAAGACTCAGGTTGAAGAACAGAAACGGCAAGCACAGGAAACCGATGCAATGGAAAAGCTTGCGCAAGAAGCGATGGAACAATCCTTCTTGGAGAATTTCTTTCCTGACAGCACGCCAATAGTCACCGCAGAGACTGCTTTTCAGAATTCCGACACTGTACTCATGACATTTGCAGGAGACATTATGGCTCATGCCCCCAATTATTCACGAGGCCATTATGACGAGATTTACAAAGACATTGAATCCATCATACAGGAAAGCAGCCTTTCATTTGCAAATCTGGAAACTCCCGTTGATGAAAAGAAAAGCTTTTCGACATATCCAAATTTCAACGTTCATCAGTCCTATTCAAATGCTGCAATTGATGCAGGATTCAATGTGTTCAGCCTTGCAAACAACCACACAAATGACCAAGGCATAGAAGGAATACTCGAAACAAAAAAATACTTTGACAGTATCATGCAGCAAACTTCAGAATCAAACAGACCTGTCTATGCATGTGGATTGAAAGATTCCCCCGCATCACCATTTACCTACAATGTAATCCAACAGAATGGCTGGACAGTTCTCTTTATGGCAATCACGGAGATTTTAAATCAGAATGCACATGCTTCGTACATAAACTATATACGTACAGATGAAATGTCCAGAAAAAAATTCATTCAGCAGATAACGGAATTAAGGGAACAGAATCCGTGCGATATCTTTGTGCTGAGCATACATTGTGCAGAACCGGAATACATTCTTTCCATAAGCAAAAAGCAGGCAGAATTCTACCATCAGTTGACAGATGCGGGGGTCGATGTTCTGTGGGCAAACCATCCGCATGTTGCAAAAGAATGGGAACTCCTCAAAGACAGCGAAAGCATTCCGCGCAAGATGATTTTCTATGCAATGGGCAATACCATCAGTGCTCAAAGAACAAATCCTTCATTCTCAAATCCAAACCTTCCACGGGAATACACTGGCGAAGGATACATTGCACAGGTGCGTTTTTTGAAAGATGATGACGGCATACGCATTGTAAACATAAACCCAACTATCATTACTACGTACATTACACCTGATTTACTCTATGTCATAAAAAGGCTTGACGAATCATTCATCCAAAGCTTGAAAGACGAAAAGCGTGACAAATGGGCAAACTATCTTGAACAGAGAATAAAACTTATGAAAAACATAAAAGGAAAAACAACATGGCAATAGATTATAAAAGTCTCCCAGTTTATGCACAAAAGCAGAAAATTTTAGATTCCTTGCAGTCAAACCAGGTTATTGTCGTGCAAAGCCCAACAGGAAGCGGAAAGACAACACAGCTACCTGTGATTTTATATGAAGCTGGATTTGCAGAAAATGGAATGATCGCTGTAACTCAGCCACGCCGAATTGCGGCATTAAGTGTGAGTGAATTCATTGCAAAGCAACTGAAAACAAAATTTCCCGGACTTGTCGGCTACAAGATGCGTTTTGAAGACAAAACAAATGAAACAACAAAAATCAAAATAATGACAGACGGCATTTTGCTTCAAGAAATGAAGCTGGATCCGTGGATGAGGAAATATTCCGTCATCATGGTTGATGAAGCCCATGAACGAAGCTTGAACATAGACTTTGTATTGGGCCTGCTTAAAAGAGTACTTGCAGAGAGAAAGGACTTTAAAGTCATTGTCAGTTCTGCAACCATGAATGCAGAAGCATTCAGTACGTATTTCAATGGCTGTCCCATCGTTACTATAGACACACAAGTTTTCCCAGTTGCTATGGTATATGATCCACCTGCAATTGCAGCCAGCACCATGAGTCAAACGGCTGCTGATGCCCTTATCACAAAAATAGAGCAGACCATTGATCGCGTTTTAGATAACAAAGACGACGGAGACATATTAACATTCCTTCCTGGAGAAAAAATCATAAAAGACTGCATGCAGCGACTCATGACGGCAAGTTTTCACAGCAAGATACACCTTATACCCCTGTATGGTCGATTGCCAAAGGAAGAACAGGAAAAAGTGTTTGACAAAGCTCCATTGGGAAAAAAGAAAGTTGTTCTTTCAACAAACATTGCCGAAACGTCCGTTACGATTGATGGCGTTACAACAGTCATTGACTCAGGTCTTGCGAAACTTAACTTTTACAGTCCACGCACGTACACATCAAGCCTTATTGAGACTCCTGTAAGCCGAGCAAGTTGCAATCAGAGGCGAGGCCGTGCAGGAAGAACTCGTCCTGGTACGTGCTACCGTCTGTACCCGCGGGCAGACTTTGATACAAGACAAGAATATACCACAGAAGAAATATACCGCACAGATTTGAGTGAAGTTGTACTGCGAATGTCAGAACTTGGCATTACAGACTTTGACAAATTTGACTTCATTTCACCTCCTGCTCGAGAAGGCATTGCCAGTGCCGTTGAAACACTCACAATGCTCAAAGCAATTGAAAGTGACGGTACACTCAGCAAAATCGGCAAGCTAATGGTCGAGTTTCCCCTTGAACCCAGAATAAGCCGCATCATAGTGGAAAGCATGCTCCGTTACCCTGACGTACTGGAAGAAGTCATCATTGCAGCTGCTTTTTTAAGTGCCCAGTCACCATTCGTCCTTCCTGTCGGAGAAGAAATGGATGCACGCAAGGCTCACCATAACTTTAATGACATTCAGGGAGACTTTGTTGGTTATGTAAAAATGTTCCGCAAATATGTAGATTCATCACATAAAGAAAGATTTTGCAAAGTCAACTATCTTGATGAAAAGGTCATGGCAGAAATTATAAACATAAAATCCCAGCTAGAAGAAATTGTTTCATCACGGTTGCAAATGCCCATTACAGGTGGCGGTACAATGGACAACTACCTGTGCTGCATTGCATCCGGGATGATTCAATTTGTATGCATCCGCGAAGGCAGGGAAAACTACCGGACGCTTACAGCAGACCACATTACCATTCATCCGGGATCTTCCATGTTCCGCACAAATCCAGTGTACATTGTTGCAGGAGAAATCGTCAAGACAAGTAGAATGTTTGCGATGAGTGTTTCGCCACTTACAAAAAACATACTGATGCAACTGGATCCTTCTCTTGAACAACAATTAAGCCAATATAGCAAGGCAAAGAAGAACGCAGACAAAAAAACGGTCACAAAGGAAAAGGCTCAGGAGCATGTCCTTGACCGCAAGGAAAACAACAAGAAAAAGAATGATACGGTAACAATAGGAAATATCGATTTTGCATATGAAAAAGTAAAGGGCAAAAAGACAGTAAAGTTGCTGTGGCAAGATATAAAGACCGCTTTGACACGAGAACCGTCAGAACAAATTGTTACCTCTATCGGAAACCTGAAGGGAACAATCATAATGAAGGGTGGCTTTACACTCATGAGTCAAGAAAAAATAGAGCTCATTATCAAAGCTGCAAAAATGCTGAATCTGGAGCCTATAGAAGAATCGCAATGGACTCGCAAGCTAAATGTTGACATTCGTCAGGAAGAAAATTTTGTGCAGCTAGTTCATAATCTTGATAGCATCATGAGGGTCGCCGTTGCAAAAAATACAACGCGAGAAATGGGATTCATTACGCTGTATACGAACGGAAACAGTTCATATTGGTTCAAAGTGTCCAGAGGATTCATTACGGCACTAAACGAAAACCTTTCATCGCTTGAAAAACTTATTGACGATTCAAAAGATTCAACGCTTTCTAAGGAGCAAAAGGAACAAATAAACATTGTGTACAGAATGCTGCACACAATGTATGATTAAAAGAAGGAACAAGTCTTCTTATTTCTCTTCATTTTCTTCTGCAATGCCAAGAATTTTTCGTGCTTTCTTGGCATTGGCATTTTTCTTTGTTCCCTGGGCGATTTTTTCAACCTGGGAGGTCAGACTGGCATATTTAGCTTTTGCATACATATCAAGTCCTGTTCCCTGTGTAAAAACATCTTTATGGACAAGGAATTCCCCACAAATTGCTTCGTATTCAGGTCTATCGTATTTTGCAAACTCTTTGCCAATCTGATACCGGAGATTTTTGTGAATTTCGGTTTTCAAGGTATTCCGTGCCAGTTCAATAATTTCTTCAGAGCCTACATAATTGTTCTTTAGCAGAGCAACAGCAACCTTGCCCTTTATGGAGTCTCCTGTTTTTTTGTCTGTAATGAGCCCTACAAGATAGGAATTTCCTTCCTGCGTATTAAAATCAGAAAGCACAGTATAGCATTTATCTTTTACAACCTGCTCTTCACCCTTATCCTTGCATCTGTAAATAAGATACGGAACAGCTTCTGACAGCTTTTGAGATTCCACGGCAGAAACAGCTTCCATGCGAACTTTGTAGTGAGAATCTCTCAATGCCTGGATGATGACATTTTTTGCTTCTTGATCCGTAAAATGTGACAGGCCTTTTAAAACATACACCCGCAAATTAGGATTGTCGTCTTCAAACAAATCAAGAAGTATTTCTTCGGCTCCATCCATCTGCATTGCACCTATTGCTTCGGCAGCATACATGCGGACATACGAATCCTCATCCTCATTCTGAACGATGTCTACAAGCTTGTCATAGGTTTCTACAGCTTTCAATTTACCAAGAACTTTCATCAGCGACTGCCGCTGTGCAACAGTGAGTTCATCTCGATCCATATATTCTGCAACAAAGACAGCCTCTTCATTGCTGCCAACTTCTCCAAGACAGGTCAGAGCACTGTTGAAATATTCTCCGTCTTCCTTTTCCATCAAGTCAACAAGACCAGGTACGGCAGAGGAACTTTTAGCGGCAGAAAGATATGGAAAACAGGCTTCGACAACAGATTTTTTTTCATCATACGGATCATTTATTATGGATACAGCAAAATCTTCGAGGCACGGATCTTTCAGTTTTGCAAAATAACCGAGTATCTTTATTTTTACGTTTGTACTTTTTGACTCTTGAAACAAGTCATAGAGTGAATCTGCAAAACGGGGATCTTCTTCTACCGTCAAAGTTGTAATAGAGTCTATGATTTGATCTTCTATGCCATACTTAAACGTATCATTACATTCGTCAATGTAGGATTGTTCAGCACGTTCAGGATTTTTATCTATAACTGCCTGAATTTTTTCTTGGGAAGGAGCTAGTGGACGCTTTGACTCTGGAACTATCTTTTCTTTCTTGACATAGGAACTTTCTTTTTCAGAAGCATCTTCATTTTCCTGTGCGTCAAGATACTGCTGTATGATGGGATCTTCTGACATTCCGCCTAAATGCTGCTGAGCACACAGTGATGCAGCAGCAAAAAAAATGGTAGTGGCAATACATAGTATCTTTTTCATGGCAATTCCTCTTGTTTTATTAAACATTGTTTGAATGAAATCGTTTCAAAAATTCATCCTTATAGGACAAGAAGCGATCTTCTTGAATGCTTTTGCGTATTTCATTCATCATTGCATGCAAAAAGTACAGATTATGATAGCTGGCAAGCATGGATGACAGAATTTCCTGTTCACGGAAAATATGACGAAGATATGCACGAGAATATGTCTTACAGACTTTGCACTGACATTCAGCATCAACAGGCGAAAAATCATGTTCAAAGCGCTTCTGCTTTATGGAAAGCATTCCATTGTGAGTAATGTACAACCCGTGCCGTGCAACACGGGTAGGCTGGACACAGTCAAACATATCAATGCCGTCTGCAACTGCTTCAAATATATAATCTGGAGTCCCAATTCCCATTACATACCGTGGTTTTGCAGGCGGTAAATACTGAACCGTGTAGCGAAGATATTCGGCAAAGACTTCTGGTGGTTCTCCGACACTTAAACCGCCAATAGCCAAACCTGGAGTATCAAGGGAACTTACAAATTCTGCACTCTGCCGACGCAAGTCTTCAAAAAAATTTCCTTGCACAATAGGAAACAGTATGCCGTTATAGCCATTCATTCTTTGGGCATTCCATTCTTTTAATGCCCGTTCCGCCCATGAAGATGTAATCTTCAATGCTTGCTCAGCTTCTTTTCTTTCAACACCATAGCCAGAACAAATGTCAAGCTGCATCTGAATGTCAGAATTCAATTTGACCTGAGTCTGAACCACGTTTTCTGGAGTAAACAAATGTTTGCTCCCATCTATGTCACTTCGAAAAGTTACTCCTCCACTTTCGATTTTTCTAAGCTGCGAAAGAGAAAAGACTTGAAATCCACCAGAATCAGTCAAAAAATTACGGTTCCACTGGGTAAAACCATGAAGTCCTCCGCCTTCCTGCACTATATCAGGTCCAGGACGCAGGTACATGTGGTAGGTATTTGCAAGTATTATTTCAAATCCAATCTCTTCAAGAGACTCTTTTGATACAGCCTTTACGGTTCCTTTTGTCCCAACAGGCATAAAGACTGGAGTGTGAACATCTCCATGGGGAAGATGCATGATGCCAGTTCTGGCAAGAGACTTTTTTTCTCCGTCCATATTTTCATGTGTAATTTCAAAAAAATGTTCTACCATAATAAAAGCCCTATTATACAAGGCAACCGCTAAAAACGAATTTTTTTGGCGGTTGCCACAAAGTAAAGAAAAGTTTCAACAGTCAAAAAAAACGTGAAACTGATTTTACACCAAAGATTTCAAAATCTATGTACGTGCATATTTTAAAAGCAATGCACTGATGCACACAAAGAAAAGAACGGGGAACCACTCTCCACATACAGGAGGTATTGTTCCATACCGTGCCATAAGCATTGTAATCATTTGCATTACATAAAACAATACTACAGCTGTTATGCTTAATGCAAGACTTGTAATCAGGACATTCTTTCTCGTTTTTCCGCTTAATCCAATGGCAAGCAGGACAACGACCAGAACAACAAATGAAAATGCATATTTTTTATAATATTCTGCTTTTGCTTCATAACTTGGCAAACCAGACTTTTCAAGTTGCAATATGTATCGCTTTGCTTCTGCAGCCGTTACTTCATCGACATTAATGGAATTTTTCCTGAACGTTTCAGGAGGTTCCATCAAACGAAACAAATGATCATAATCAACGGGATAAATGCGATATCTGCCTGCGTCCTGCTTGTAAAAAAAGGCATTGCTCACTTCCCAGTGATCAGCAGTCCACGCAGCATTTTCAGCATAAAGTAACCCATCGAAAGAGTAATCATTATTCCTGTACAGAACATAAAGCGAATAGAGACGTTCATAGTGGCTGTCAAAATATTCTGCCTTGTAAACAATCTTTCCACCTTCGCTCATAACAACAACATTAGTATTGTCATGCTGCTGCTCCTTTTCCAAAACCGCATTTTGCAAAAATATTTTCTTTTCGTACGTTTTTACAACCACAGTGTCATTAAAATAAAAAAGTCCTATGCTCATGAACACGGAAAGAATCATCAGAGGAAACGTAAAGCGGAACAAGGAAATGCCACATGCAAACACAGCAAGCAATTCGTTCTTTGCATATAAATCGCTCAGCATGTAAGCTGTCGCAAAAAGTATTGCAATGGGAACAGAATACCACGAAGCCTTTGGAACATATAGTATCATTATCTGAAAAATCGTCGCAGAGGGCACACCTTTTGAAACATATCCCCAGATATTAAGGAGTAAATCTGTCAATGACAGAATGAGAACGGTAAAAATCATTGAGCCAAAAAAAATTACCACAAATTTTTTGAGCATATAGAAAACAAGTTTCATTTTTTCCGAAGCCCCATATACAAAATGATTCCTATAATACCAATGACAACATTCGGAGTCCACATCATGACAAAGCCATTCCAACCGCTTTTTACTCCAAAAATCTGTCCCAAGATGGATGCAGCCCAATACAGCACAGATATTATTATACCAAATATTAATCCAAGCGTCAGACCATCTCGTTTTCCAAATACAAGTGCCAAGGGAAATGCCAACATTGCAAAAAACAATGAACCGAACGGCATTGAAAATTTCTTGTTGAATTCCAATTTATACTGATTTAATCTTTTCTTGGTCACTGACTGGTCTGTAGACATTTGCCGGATTTGTTTCCACAAGTCAAACGAAGTTTTTTCTCGTGGATCAATTCCACTTTTTGCATCAGTAATGATTGTATCAAACACATTAAAAGAAGCATTTTGGGATTCCAGCACATCAAACGTTCTTCTGTCAGAAGTATCAATGGAAAACACAGAAGTCTTGCCCATGTTAAACTTCATCAGAACTCCTTCATCCTGAGTTTTTTCAACGGATCCCTTAGTACTAACTATGATGCGGTCGTTGCCATCGCCATCAGTATTAAAGAAAACAATGTTCTGAATAACCTTGTCATCACTTACATCACCAATGACAACCGTTGTTCCATTCATTCTTTTGACGCTGTTACCTTCAATTTCTACAGCAGGATCTGACTGGACAATCTGATGTTTCAAGCGATTAAATTTAAGTATTCCAAGGGGAAGAAAATAGTCATTCATTACAAAACTGAAAATGGATATCAGCAACCCCATGAGCAAAACGGGAATCAGAATCAGGGAATATCGTTGTCCAGTTGCCCGCAAAATCATTATTTCGTTATCAGTTACCATTCTTCCAAGGCACATTAAAAAACCTACGAGCGTTGCAAACGGTGCAGACTGAGCAACAATTGATGGAAGACAGTACAGAATAAGCCGCAACACGGCAGAAACCTTGACATGCTGTCTCAAAATGGTCTCCGCAAGAAGAAGTATATTATTGACAAAAAAAGCAACGAAAAACAGACAGAAGCATATTGCAAAATACATGAGCAATTCTTTGCAAAGATATTTTACGAGAATGTTTGATCTAAAAATGCCATCTTTTTCAGAAATTCTATTGTCTGCAAAAGAGTCTTCTGTAACAGGAAGATTTTTTTCCTTTTGCATTGCAACTGTGGTCTCTTTTTTTATGGCAGAAACAGTTTCTTCTATGGCAGAAACAGGTTCCTTATTAGGAATCTCTACCGTCTGTTTTTTTTCTTTTGAAGAAACTTTTTTTTCTTCGGCACGTTTTTTTTCAAGTGCCATTGCCTGCTTATACAGCTCTATGTCTTTTAGTGAAAGAGGTGTTTCAGCTTCTTGTGCATAAGACTTTGAACGCAACAGCTTTATTAAATCTTCCTTCGAACTTTGTTTCCGTAAAGATTTTTCACCCTGAACAGCAGGCAAATGAGTTTTTTTTTCTATTTTTATTTCATCAAGATAATCAAAATCCATTACTTGCCGGTGCTCCCAAAGCCTCCTTCACCACGCTCTGTGGAAGAAATCTTTTCCACACAGTCAAACACCCCTCTCGTTACAGGAGCAACTACAATCTGGGCAATACGATCCTTGTTTTGGACAGTAAAATCCCCTGTACCGAAATTTATCAGCAAAACTTTCAGCTCACCTCGATAATCACTGTCAATCGTGCCCGGAGCATTCAAAACCGTTACGGAATTCTTGAATGCAAGACCGCTTCGAGGACGAACCTGAATTTCATATCCTTCTGGTATTTCAAAAAAAAGTCCTGTCGGAATCAAGGCTGATTGCATGGAATGAATTACTACAGGTTCATTTACACAGGCACAAACATCAGCTCCTGCAGCTCCAACTGTTTTATAGACAGGAAGCTCTGCTCCATTATTTTTTATGCACGGTATTTTTATTTCATTCATTATTACAGTTCCTCCTGGCTAGAAGCTCCAAAAGCAACGAACGCACAATTCTTTTTATCAAGTATTTTTTTTACAAAGGCAACTATATCGTCTTTTGTAACAAGCCTAATATTCCTAATAATATCATCGGTTTCGAAAAAAGGAAATCCAAGAGAATAATTTCTGTGAATGCGTTTCATGATATATTCAACATCTTCACTATTGATTATTTCTTCTCCGCACAAATGTTCTTTTGCAGCTTCTATTTCCTCATCCGAAAAATCATCGTGGACAAAGCGTTCTAGTTCATGCTGCAAAAGATGGGCAACCGTTTTGCCATTTGCCTTATCACATGAAGCGTACGCAGACCATAAAGCAGCATCCTCAAATTCAGAGACAAAGCTGTACACATTGTAGCAAAGCCCATTTGATTCACGCAGCACTTGAAACAACCGACTGCTCATCGTATCCCCTGCAAGAGCATTAAACACATCGAGTACTATATCAGATTTCGGAGAAAAAGGCACATCCACGGGATACGCCTGAATAAGATGCAGCTGAGTAAAATCTGTCGGAATATAATTGCGTCCACTTGTCCAAACAGGAATATCGTTGTAATGCCTCTGATTCGGATATTTTTTCGGTACCGCATGTACAGGCAAAAGAGAGAGTTCTTCAACTAAATCCCGTTCACGGAAATTCCCAACACAGACAACAGTCAGTTCTCCAAAAACAAAATAAGACTCATACCAGTGTACAATCTGTTCGCGGGTAAGATTCTCTACATCTGCAATGGAACCTGTTATGCTCCTGCTGATATTCTGATTGGGCCACACACAGGCAGCAGCAGCATCCATGGCACAACCTTCAGCATCATCAAGAGAAGAAGAAATCTCATTTTCAACAACAGTTCGTTCTTTCTGAACTTCCTGCTCGGGAAAAACTGCATGACAAGACATATCGCACAATGTATGCATGGCATTTTTTACATTGCTGCCTGAAACAGGAATAGTGCAGTATACGCATACATTTTCTCGATCTGTATACGCATTTACATAGCCACCTGCTTTATCGAAAAAAAGAGAAAGCTCTCTCGCAGATTTTTCTGAAGTTCCCTTGAATAAAAGGTGTTCAATGAAATGGGTGATGCCATACTCACCTTTCTGCTCATTTCGCGAACCAACAGAAAACCAAAAGCCCATGGAAGCAATTCTATGTTCAGGCAATTCCTGAGTAATCAGCATGACATTATTCTGTAATATCTGTTTATGAACCGACATGTTTTATTCCATAAAAAAACCACGAATCATCCCCTACAAAACAGAGATGAATCGTGGTTTATTCATTTTAAGAAAATATTATTTATTCTTTTTTTCCTGATCTTCAAGAGCATCAATATATGAAAGGTTCAAGCGTCCCATCTTATCAACTTCCAAAAGCTTAACAGGAATAACCTGTCCTTCTTTCAGTACATCAGATACCTTTTCAACACGGCTTCTTGAAAGCTTAGAAATATGGCACAAGCCTTCTTTTCCTGGCAAAATCTCAACGAAAGCACCAAAATCCATAATGCGCTTTACAGTACCATTGTAAATGGTACCTGGCTCTGGATCTTCACAGATTCCCTTGACGGCAGCTTTTGCAGCATCTGTAGCTTTTCCAGTTTTACCATAAATTGTTACAGTACCATCATCATCTGTATTGATTGTAACACCATACTGTGCACACAAGGCCTTTACGTTCTTTCCGCCAGGTCCAATCAAAGCACCAATCTTATCAACAGGAATCTTTATTGTTTCAATTTTTGGAGCAAATGCACTGATTGGCTGAGGCTTACTGATGCACTGTTCCATGATGTCAAGGATGTGATTGCGTCCACGCTTTGCCTGATCAAGAGCCTTACGCATGATGTCCATGGAAACGCCTGCAATCTTAATATCCATCTGAAAGCCTGTAATGCCATCACGAGTACCAGCAACCTTAAAGTCCATATC
>JAFVDR010000130.1 GCA_017476165.1 Treponema sp.
AAACACTCATAATCGCTTGTCGGCTTGTCGGCTTGTCGGCTTGTCGGCTTGTCGGCTTGTCGGCTTGTCGGCTTGTCGGCTTGTCGGCTTGTCGGCTTGTCGGCTTGTCGGCTTGTCGGCTTGTCGGCTGAAAGCACCCCTTGCACTCATTGCATAACTAAATCCACAATCACACATCTTTCTTTCTCTTGCTTGGGTGGTCAGGCACATGATGCCCCTTTGATTTCATCATGGATAAGTCGGGGCAATGTCCCCGCACAAATAAAATTTACAGGAGAACAATATGATAAAGTTCTGGAAAAGTGTGTTTATGGTGGCATTCCTTGTGTCCCTGTCGGCAGGATGCATTGGATGTAGCAACAGTAGTGATGACGATGACAGCACGACGACTGAGTATGAAGGAGCGTACACGATAGGTGGCACAAGCTATGAAACGCTGACCGTTAGCGGAACCTCTGCCTCTGGTTCTGCAACATTTAAGGGGGATAGTGGCACACGCTCCGGCTCGTATGCAAGTGGAAAGGCATCTTTTGCATTAAGCGGTTCGTATGTAATTACATTTTCAGATGGTACAATTGCCCTTACAGTAAGTAATGCCAGTGATAGTTCAGAGGCTGTCATAAGCAACGGAAGCCTTTCTGCAACTGGAACAGGGTACAGTGGAAACGAACACTGGACTTCTAATAGTCAGTGGAGTAATGTTAATTCTGGTTTATAAAGCACGAAAAGCATTGCAAGCAATTTAGAAAAGGGCTGGTGGCGTTCAAAATGATTGCTCTTCATGATGCCACCGCCCTTTTTTATTAGTCCGGTTCAGAAACTTCAGATTAAGGACAGTTCTATTATTCTTTACTAATATGCTAAAAATGATAATATATGTAAATAAATTTTTTTAAACTTGACATGAATGTTAATTGTGTGTATGTTATTAACCACGTTGAACTCGGGGGATCAGATTAGGATATTAATAGAAAGGGCAAGGAGGCAAATAGATTGGACATACAAAGAGACCTTTTAACTGATTGCAGTCAGCTAAAAGGTCTTTAAACAAAAAGGATAATCCTGCAAGGATGTTTCCTTTAAACTGCGGAAAACCACAGATGTAAATTGCTATACAAACATCATAGTTGGTTTTCCGTAAATCTTCAAGACCTTTTGAAAAGACCTCGGTGAGGGAACAAAGGTCGTTCTGGTAAGCATTTAAATTGAATAAGGAGTTTTACAACATGGAAAAATCAACAAAGATTTTTTTGGGGGCAAGTACAGGTGTTTTGACTTGTGTTGGACTTGCAATGTATTTCAGAAAGAAAAAAATGGATGCGGCTGCAACAGGTTGCAATGTCGCAGGGGGATGTGTTGCTGTTGTTGCAGCAGGGGCATTGGGGTGTTCCCTGCGAAAGAAATATGAGAGGGAATTGGAATACAGAAAGTCATTTCAACCTCGGATTTCAGAAATAAATTATATGTTATCCGAAATACATAGCAGGGAATATCGTCCTCTGGGGGGCATTGGTGGAAAAACAACAAGAAAAAGAAATGAAGATACTTTACGCGAATGGTTATATGACGCTGTAAGTTTCATAAAGAATAATGCTGAAGACAAATATGAACTTTTGCTTGCAGATAAATTATGCAGGATGATGGACAAAGGAAAAATTCAATTGGACGATGTTCGCAACAGGCATGAAAATTTAGATGCAGTTAATGCTGATGATGACAGAAATGCCTTTTTTGATCCTTATCGTAATACTGTAACAGGCGAGCAGAGAAACATAATAGTATTGGATATAAATAAGATGATGATGAAAGGCTATGCAGGACTTATAGAGACCATCGCTCATGAAGGTTGGCATGCCGTTCAGGCAGAGTATGGCATGATTAAGGTGGACAGTAATAATCAAATGTATTCTGACTACGATATAACTATAATAGAGTTAGATGCATACAATATGGGGATAACAATGTATAACCGTTATGCAGAGCAGAACAACATTAGTCAAAAGAAGTTTTTGACTCTAAAAGATGTTAAAAAATTGCTTGGGCTGTGAAGATTTCAATTGAGTTTATAAAAGTATTAGGAGCATCGAAAATTTCTGTTTTCGATGTTTCCTGTTTGTTTTCGTTCCTTTGGAGGTGAAAATGATTAAACATGTATGCATGTTATTGATTTTTTGTTTTATGATTAATGTTTTGTCATTTGGGGAAAGTTATTCATTCTCTGAATGGGTGAATGGTTACGAGGAAATGCAATGGATTGCAGCAAAGGTATCTGAGTATTACAAAGATCATGAAAGACTTCCGAATCGATTTGAGCAACTTGAAGAGTATGGTGATATGACTTGCTATTATGACTACGGGGTTGTCTTTGAAAAAACTGAAGATTCGAAGATTGAAATTAAGTTTCATCACGGTAAACGGAATGCGTTGTACAAGTTGATTTATGAAATAGACGGAGAACAGCATGTAGAGACGATTTTTAAAAATGAAAGACTGATAAACAGCTGCCGCTATAGCAAAGAAGGAAAAATCTTGGAAGTCATTGATGAAGACGGGGTGCATTCTCCGCCCGAGTTTTGTTTGAGAATCAAACCTGATTGTGAATTTTAGTTTCAGATTTTGCTGTCTTGAAACTGAATGTCAGCAGCCTATTCTAAAAGAGGATATTGACATGAACATTAGTTTCATAAATAAAGTTGAAGAGATTTTGCGAATAAAGGGGATGAGCCAAAAGGAACTTGCTTCAAGAATTGGAGTGAGCGAAGTGACTGTAAGCCGATGGCTCAACGGAGAAAGAAATCCTTCTGTTAGGACTGTTGAAAAATTGGCGGAAGTTTTGGAAACGAGTGCGTCATATCTGCTTTCCGAAGAAAAGGAAAATCTGTCGGAAACAACGCAAAAAAGCAATGAAGATTCCGTAAACTGGGGGGCATTACTTGCAGGTACTGCACTTACAGCTACTGCCGTGATTGGAATAGTTGCCATTGCCAAAGCCATGGGAAAGCTGAACGAAAGCGACAAGGAACAGATTGAGAACATTCTGAGTAGGGACTGATAGGAGTGGAATAAAAAAAAAGGTCTGCCGACTCAATTTGGCAGACCTTTTTTTTCATTTGTTTATTTTTTATTCTTTAGCAATGCTGCAAACGGATTGTAGTACATGCCGTCATCACTGCCAAGGTTCTGCCGTTCTCTGTGAGGGGCTGCACCTTTCTGTGCCGAGCGGCCGCCGGCAGATGCTCCGACTGCACCGCTGCCTTTCTTGACAACGACAACGCGCTTTGCTCCTGGCTTGCGGTGGTCGGCAGCACTTCCTGAAGCTCCCCTGCTTGCTGCATCGGACTTAAGGCTCAGGCTGATGCGCTTGCGGTCAACGTCAAGGTCGATGATGGTGAACTCCTTGATGTCTCCGACTTTGATGATGTCCATTGGATCTGAAACAAAGTTGTCGCTCAACTCGCTGATGTGAATCAGACCAGTTTCATGCAGTCCGATGTCAACGAATGCACCAAAGTCAACGACATTCTTAATCTTGCCGGTAACCTTCATGCCCACCTTAAGGTCCTCAAATGCAACGACACCTTTCTGCATGATTGGTGCAGGATAGCCGTCGCGAGGGTCGCGGTTTGGCTTTGCAAGTTCTTCGATGATGTCGTTGATTGTCGTTTCGCCAATGCCGTACTTTTCTTCGAGCTGCTTTTTTGCTTCGGCAGAAAGCTTTTCATTTTTCTGTACGAACGGAAGGACTTCCTTTGCTACGGCATAGTTTTCGGGGTGAACCCATGTATTGTCAAGCGGGTTTGAGCTTTCGGGAATCTTGAGGAATCCTGCGCACTGTTCAAAGGCTTTCGGTCCAAGACCGCTTACTTTCTTTAAGTCGTCGCGGCTGGTAATCTTGCCGTTTGCATCGCGGTAGGCAACAATCTTTTTTGCAAGGGAAGAGTTGATGCCCGAAACATATTTCAAAAGGCTTGCGGATGCAGTGTTCAGGTTTACTCCGACTTGGTTTACGACAGAACCGACAACTTCGTCCAGCGTGTCGGAAAGCTTTTTCTGATTTACGTCGTGCTGGTACAGTCCTACACCGATTGCCTTTGGATCAATTTTGACAAGCTCTGCAAGGGGGTCTTGCAGGCGGCGCCCCATGCTGATTGCACCCCTGATGGTAAGGTCAAGATCCGGGAATTCTTCACGTGCAATGTCGCTTGCACTGTACACGGATGCACCTGATTCATCAACGACTGTGTAGCGCACGTCAGGATAGTTTTCGCTGATGACCTTGCTTACGATGGCCTGTACTTCCTGGCTGCCTGTTCCGTTGCCCACTGCTACCACCTGAATGTTGTACTTTTTAATGGCAACTTTGAGCAGGTTGTATGCTTCGTCTGGAGCGGCGACCTGCTTGATGAGGAAGTAGCCGAGGTATTTTCCCGTTTCATCGAGGGCTGCACACTTTGTTCCCGTGCGGATTCCCGGGTCTACGCCAAGCACGCGGCTTCCTTTGATTGGCTGCGTCATGAGCAGGTTCTTGAGGTTTTCGCTGAATATGCCGATTCCGTGTTCGTCTGCTTCGTCGCTTTCGTCGCTGCGGATTTCGCGTAGGACTGCTGGACTCAACAGGCGGACTACACCGTCCTGTACGGCATCATTGTAGTATGCATTTGCAGACTTGTTTGCCTTTTGCGTTTCCTTTACTGCTGAGTCTACGTCAACGTCGAGGGAAACTTCCAGTGCTCCTTCCCGTTCGGCACGGTTGATGGCAAGAATGCGGTGGGGCTTTACCTGATTGAGCGGCTCGCTGTAGTCCCAGTACATCTTGTATGTAGATGTTTTTTCTGCGGTTTCGGCATCCTGTCCTTCTGGAACAATGCCTTTTGTTACGATTGTGCCCGTTGACAGGTACAAGTCGTGGATTCTTTCCCTGTTTTTGGAATCCTGGCTGATTCTTTCGGCGATGATGTCCTGGGCGCCTTTGATTGCATCTTCTACGGAAGGTACGTCCAGTTCTGGATGTTCAGCATCAGTCTTTACGAATTCAGCTGCCTTCTTTTCAAATGCGGCTGCATCAAGTTCCTGCATGGCATCGGCCAACGGCTCAAGGCCCTTTTCTGCAGCAACCATGCCGCGCGTCTTCTTCTTTTTCTTGAACGGTGCCCACAAATCTTCAAGTTCTGTAAGCGTTTTTGCAGCCATGACTGCAGTGTACAGGCTTTCGGTAAGCTTGTTTTGACCAAATATGCCGCGTACAATTTCAAGGCGGCGTTCTTCTAAGTTCTTGTAGGATGTAAAGAGGTGGTCGCATTCCCGCACCTGCACTTCATCAAGGGAGCCGAGCTTTTCCTTACGGTAACGGGCAATAAACGGTATGGTGCATCCTTCCTGCACCAAGCTGATGACTGCGCTGACCTGGGCAACACGAATGTTCAGCCCTTCAGCTATCTTTTTCATAATGTCTACTTCATTGACCTGTAATGCGTCAATCTGTTCCTGCGTAAATTCCATAAGGACTGTATTTTACGAAAAAAAAGGCGGCTCGTAAAGGGGATTTTCCCGTTTTTGGAATGTCTTGCGGCTCTGCTGCATGCTCTGAGGGAAACGGTTTCTGTGAGCAGCGGGAGAGCCTCTGTATGTAACCTTAAGAAAAATTTATTGACTTTTAGAGTTTTCCGTTATACCATTTGCATGTAGTTTATTGTAAACTCTTGACAAAATACATGCCACTAGAAATCTTTTTTACTTAAACACAGGAGTCCTTATGAATACATTAGCATCCCTTAGAATCTCTCTTACAAGCAAAATGCTTATGATGGTTCTTGCCGTCGTTTTGCTTG
>JAFVDR010000131.1 GCA_017476165.1 Treponema sp.
AAAGGCTGCCCTTTTTGAAGTCTTTAATTACTTCTAGGACAGCCCCACGCTTTTGCTTTGTCACATTTTCCTACAGTTTGCCGAAAATCAAATTTCCGTGTTATAATATGTGGTGTAATTTACGCAGAGGAAAGCAAATTTTCTCAAAACCGTATGGCAATAAGTTGGCATTGCCACAAAAATTACAGCCCTGCATATAGACTTTTCATATTTTAAATCTTTCAGGAGGCATCTATAATATGACTTTGAATAGTAAAATTTCAATTATGTTTTTTGTAGGTAAAAGAACAATCTTCCTCGCGCTTTTCATTGCGATTTTTTCTTGCTTTATAGCATGTAAAAAGGATGCTTCCCCTGAGCAAAAGACTGAAGATTTTACTTCTTCTGAAAATATTGTGGAGACAGAAGTGCCTTTGCAAAAAACAGTTGTCATCCTTGCTACTGGCGGAACGATAGCTGGCTCTGGAGAACAGTGGAAAGCAACTAATTATAAGCCTGGTGTTCTTTCTGTGGAAAGCCTTGTTGCGGCTGTTCCCGGACTTGATAAGATTGCGAACATTCAGACAATACAGGTATGCAATGTAAACTCTGACGATATTACCGCAGAACTTTGGATTGAACTTGCAGACAAAATAAACACACTTGCAAAAGATAAAAATGTTGCGGGATTTGTCATAACCCATGGAACAGACACCATGGAAGAAACTGCATACTTTCTGAACCTTACTGTAAAAACTGAAAAGCCAGTTGTTTTGACTGGCTCTATGCGGCCGGCAACCTCACTTTCCGCCGATGGACCGATGAATCTGTATCAGGCAGTTTGCGTTGCGTCTGATGAGAAAAACGCAGGCAAAGGTGTGCTGGTTGTTTTCTCCGACATGATATATTCAGCAAGGTCAGTGCAGAAAAATAACACCTTCAGCATGATGGCAATTTCCTCTCGTGGAACAGGAAGCATTGGCGTAGTAAGAAACAATTCCGCAGAATTCTATGAACTTCCCGTAAAAAAGCATACGGTGCACACTGAGTTTTCCCTCGATAAGGTGTCGTCACTTCCCAAAGTTTCTATACTATATTTTTCCGTTGATTCTGATCCTGCCTTATTACAGTATGCTGCCAAAAATTCTAGCGGGTTGGTAATTGCTGGTGCTGGAGCCGGGGAATTTAGTGAGAAATTTATAAAAGTCATCAACAGCCTTACCATTCCTGTCGTCATCAGTTCAAGGGTAAATGGTGGCATAATAACTCAGGATGCTGTTTTGTGTAAAAACACCGTCGCAGCAAACGATCTTTCACCGCAAAAGGCTGCAGTCCTGCTTAGGCTTGCTCTCAAAAATAATAAAACTGCTCAGAATGATTTGATACGCATGTTCTCTGAATATTAGGAAGGTGTCGGGCGAATATTTTACAAGATTTACTCTTTACTCAGCACAAGGACGAAAGGCTCGACCCGAAATGAAATGTCGGAGTTTGCCTAAAAAATCTCTCTTATTCGCACACTCTTTCTTTCTCATTGCCAATTTTTCTGCAACGCCGTACAAAAAGACATTATGACTTTACCGCGTTTATCAGGAATCTTATTACATCCCACATCACTGCCGTAAGTTATGGCATCGGCACTATGGGAAAGAGCGCATTTGCCTTTGTTGACTTTTTGGAAAATGCAGGCATCGGCTTGTGGCAGGTGCTTCCGCGGGGACCGACAGGCTATGGCGACAGTCCCTATCAGTCTTTTTCAACCTTTGCACTTAATCCGCTTCTGATTGATGTGGAACTGCTTTCTGATCGGGGCTGGGCACGTCCTACGGACATCATTCCACCCAAATTCATTAAGAATACAGGTGACGTGGACTATGGCGCGGTGGTCTGGTGGAAAATGCCCGTACTCAAAAACTGTGCGGATTATTTTCTTTCAGATGCCAATGAAGCGGACAGGGCTGTGTGTCAGTGACAGGAATGACATTTGCTCGTGTCATTGTCGGGCTCGACCCGACAATCTATTTGCCATGCTCCTGTCATTGCCCTGACTCGCCCCGGCAATCTATTTGCCGTGTTATTGCGCAGGAAGATAGGCCTTGTTTGCTCCAATCGTACCGCTGTACTTGTAGAACCGCACGCCGTTTTCGCCGAGGCTCAGGACATGTACGTTTTCTACGGTAGTCTCGCTGTTGCTTCCTGTGAGCCGACTGTCGTAGCTTGCAGCGGTATTTGTTGGAGAAAGCGTTACCGTTTCTTTCGTTGCCTTTAGTATTACGCCTTCTCCAGCCTTTACGATGTTGCCCTCTGCTTTTACGAGCGTGAACTTTCCGTCTGCATTGGCGGTTACATAGTAGACCTCGCAGTCGGCGACATAGCTTGTGATGCTGTCATAGAAAGTAGTGTAGTATGTGTCTGGACTGTACGGGTCGGCTTGGGCAGTAACAGAAGGTCTCCACTGCGCGTAGAGCGTAACGGTGGCACCAGATGTTATTGTGAGGTCTTTCACCTCCGCCTTGTCGGCGTATGCAGTGCCAGTACCTTGGGCATCTGTATTCCAACCGGCAAAAACATAATTAGTGCGTGTGAAGCTGCATTCGGTAAGCTGTTTGGTTAGGCCCGCCATCATTGTTGTAGATTCCATTGTGCCCGTGCCTCCGTTAGCATCGTAAGCCACGGTGTATGGGAAGGTAACAAACGTCTCTACGCTGATAG
>JAFVDR010000012.1 GCA_017476165.1 Treponema sp.
ACAAATGTATCCATGAACGGCACGACAATAGAAAACATTTCGTATGACAAGCTTGAAGCCTACAACGGCAAGCTCTGCGCTGTAGGTAACAGCAATTATGACGTCACCAAAATCTATCCAGATTCAAAACGACAGCTGCTTGCCGTCATCCACCTGACAAAAGGCCACAGCACTCTGTCAGTAACGCTTTCGGACATTCTTGGAGCAAGCCGTTCCATTACATACAACTTTGATGTAAACTAAGCATCTGTAGCAGAATGAATGGCAGCAGCAATGATGCCGCCTCCGCACGTAACTCCGTCTTTGTAGAACACGACTGACTGACCGGGTGCAACAGCTCTTTGCGGTTCCTCAAACATAACTTTATATGTTCCATGTTCATGCGGCATCAAACGGGCATTTACAGGCTTTGATGCAAGCCGAATCTTTACGGAGGCGGAAAACTCGCAGCACGGATCGTAATCTGCAGGCCATACAAGATCTTCTGCAATGAGTCCATCACAGAACAAATCACTATCTTTTCCCAGTACGACAAGATTTTTCTGTTTGTCAATTGCAGCAACATACAACGGTTCTTTTGCACTCACTCCCAGTCCGCGCCGCTGTCCAATCGTATAGTGTTCTATTCCCTTGTGCCTTCCAAGGACATGGCCGTCCACATCTATGAAATCGCCAGGAACAGACGGCTGATCACTAAACAGATAGTTCATATACTCAGGTGGAATAAAGTCCTGACTTTCAGCCTTTTCAGCAGCCTTTAGATTGCGTTCCTTTGCCATTGCAAATATTTCTTTTTTTGCATACCCAGACAAAGGGAAACGAACCTTTTCAAGTACCGAAGACGGAATTCTGTACAGAAAATAAGCCTGATCTTTTGTTACGTCCATTGCACAGGCAATTTGAGCAGGCATAGCCTTTCCTTCTGATGCAGCAGATGCCTTTTCACCATACAAAGCAGAAAGTCCTTCGCTTCCACGAACAACCTTTGCATAGTGTCCTGTACAAAAATAATCATAATCAATACCCAATGACTCAATGCCAGCTAGCAGTGCTCCAAACTTTATGAACCTGTTGCATCTGATGCAGGGGTTCGGAGTTCTTCCTGCACGATATTCAGCTTTAAAGTAATCAAGGACTTGCTTTTTATACGCTTCCTTAACATCAATAACATGGTATTCTATGCCGTACTGCTTGCAAAATTGTTCACAATCAGCAATATCAGCGACTTCCCCCGGACCGTAGCAGCTGTCATGAAGATGAGCCGCAAGAGGAATGTCCGGCAAATCGCCCTCCGTCCACAATGACATGGTAACACCAATGACGGTGCAGCCCTTTTCTTTTAGCAGCAGTGCAGTCATGGTTGAATCGACACCGCCGGAAAGGCCGACAACAACCTTGTCGCCAGCCTTAGACATTTCAAGTTCCTTGTAATCCATGGGTACCATGATATAGAAAATGAAGATTTATGACTAGCCTAGTAATCGGACAGGTCATAATTCCTTTTTCAGGTACAGTATCTGCGGACATAAATGCGCAGCACAAAAAAAACACAAAAAGAAAGTTTGCAAAAGTTGCCACAAGCAATTTTCAAGGAAGAAAAGATGTCAGGCTCCTAGTTTAAAAATGGACTTTTTCGCACACATATAGTAGAATTAAGATATGAAAACGCACACATTTAAAGGGGGAATTTTCCCTAATGAGATGAAGGAACTCAGCAAAGACAGTGCAATAGTCGATGCCTTTCCTTCAACAAGAACCGTGACCATACCCGTCACCATGGGCGGAGCCCCCAATACTCCTCTCGTAAAGATTGGTGATGTCGTAAAACGAGGACAAGTCATTGCAAAAAGTGACAAATTCATGTCAGCCCCTGTACATGCTTCGGTTTCCGGCAA
>JAFVDR010000132.1 GCA_017476165.1 Treponema sp.
AACCACTGAATATCCGTGTCAAATTTGACAACTGCCATCCGCCGTCAAGGGCACACACGGCAACTGGCAGGTTGACAGTCTGCTCCAGCCGTCTGAAACCTGCCGAATAGAATTTACCGAGATTTCCATCCTTGCTCCGCGTTCCTTCAGGATAAATGACCGGTATGATCGAAGCATCGGCAGTAACCCTATTGCCAAAATCTTTCAGCGTCTTCATGGCAACGGCAGCACTTCCTTTGCGGGGAATCATGCAGTGCTGCTGGCTGCGCAGCATCTTGCCCACCATCGGCACGTCATTCAATGAATCTTTTGCAACAAACCGCACTTTCTTTCCTGCAAAATAGCGGAGGTACACGACAATGTCTATGAGGCTCTGATGGTTTGACACAACAAGGAACTGATCGGGAAGCCCTTTTTTACTTTGCTCATCTCCCTTCAGTTCAAAATGCCTGTAGCATTTTAATATCGCAAAAAAAAGCCTGTCCGTCCTGGTCGTAATGTAATTTGACCAAAACAGGGCAGCTTTATGGCTGAATGGATATGTTATTGTAAGCATGAACGTCGGAAACGAAATTGCACTCAACAAAAGGATCAGGCAGAAAAAACTCAACATAATGAAAAAAGTATAGCGAAGAAAAATCTTAATGTCCACTAAGGAAAAAGCGTTTTTCAGCATTAATTATGTCAGCAAGAGGATTGTACATTCTTCGGGTCATGGGCACGCTTTCCGTAAACATTTTTCCGTACCGTTTTTCAACAATCCTTCTGTCAAGCACCACGACAACTCCCCTGTCATCGCCCCTGCGCACCAAGCGGCCGAATCCCTGCCTGAATTTTATGACGGCCTGTGGAACGCTCAATTCCATGAAGGCAGAACCACCTCGCTTTTCAACGGCTTCGCTCCGGGCTGCAAAAACAGGATCATTTGGCACGGAAAACGGAAGCTTTACAATGATGACTTGACTCAAACTTTCTCCAGGAACATCCACACCTTCCCAAAAACTGTCCGTTGCAAAAAGAACACTCGTACAGTCGTCCTTAAAACGTTCCAAAAGCCTGAACCTGTCATCATCGCCTTGCTTTAATACCGTAAAGCCAGCATTTTCCAAGACGCTTCTGGAACTTGCATAGGCATGACGCAAACTGTCGTAGGACGTAAACAAAACGAGAGTTTTGCCCCCAGAAGCATGTATAAGGGTGGGAACAGTTTCTTCAACATACTGCTGAAACTCAACATTATTATCAGGAAGCGGAGCATCGCTCGGAACGGCAAAAATGACATTTGCGCCATAGGGAAACGGCGATTCGAATTCCTGTTGCGAAAGCCGCTCGCTTTCTACAAATGAGGCACCCGTGCGACGCATCCAATAGTTAAAATTTTTCCCAGTCCTCAACGTTGCACTCGTACAGACAACGGAATTCATAGGTTCAAAGACACCTTCGTTCATGAGAGGCGCAACATCAAGCGGCGTTTTTGTAAATTCAACGAATACAATGCTGTCATCTCCAGCTTTTTTAGGAGCGAGCCGCTTCTTTTGCACATAGAATACCATTCCCTCCTGCTCGTTCCATTCGCAGAACGACTTGCACAGAGACATAAAGTCCTCTAGCCTGCGGAGAATGTTTTTCGACTCCCATACGGCAGGCAACTCCCGATCGTCATCATCAAGACTTTCAATGGCATTCCTTACGTTTCCCGTAAATTCCTGCAGTGCGGCACACATATTCTTCATGCCATCAAATACATTTGCAAATCCCGATGCCGTAGATTCATTGATGCGGGCAGACAAATCCGTTTCCAACAAAGAGAGGGCTGCATCGTCAAGCTCCATCATGCATGCCTTAATGTGGTTTACGGATGAAGCACAGTTCTGAAGGAAATCATCGGAACGAACCACCACGGACACCTGCACAAGGAAACCTGCAATCGCATTCCGTGACGCCCTATACAGCAAGTTCAACTGCTTTGTCAGCTTAAAGCGGTTTATGCTTTCGCTGAAAAAACTTGTTGCACTGTCTTCAATTCCGTGCGCTTCGTCAAACACAATGTGCCGGTATGGAGGAAGAACAGCTGTATCAGCATAGCCACCTCCGTTCATGCGGCTTTCAATGTCAGCAAACAAAAGATGATGGTTTACTACAATCAGGTTTGCATCAGCGGCTTCCTTGCGCACCTTCATTACGAAACATTGTTCCCGGTACTGGCAGCGCATGCCCATGCACGCATCGCTTTCACTGTTGATTTTCGACCATACGCTGTCGGCAGGCACAAATGACAGGTCGCTTTTGCTGCCCGTGTCACTGTTTTTCGCCCATGAAGCCAGCGTATCAAAAACCTCGGTATCCTCGTTGAACAAATCGCGTTCATTGCCAGCTTCAGCAAGCCGCCGCAAGCATACGTAATTCTGCCGGCCCTTAAGTAAAATGGCTTTCACCTGCACGCCCAGAATTTTTTCTGCAGCAGGAATATCTTTTTCCATTAATTGCTGCTGCAAATTTATTGTACCCGTAGACACAACAACACGCTCTTTATTCTTTACCGCCCACATCATAGAAGGAATGAGGTATGCAAAGCTTTTTCCAACGCCAGTTCCAGCCTCAAACACGGCAATCTTGTTCTGGTTGAATGCATCGGCAATATGTTTTAGCAATGCAATCTGACTCGGACGCTCTTCATACTGTCCATACATTTTGGAAAGTGGTCCACCCGATGACAGGCACAGGGCAAGGGCATCCTCCTGAAGTTTTTCCAGCACCTTGGGCTTTATGGGTTCCATGACGACATACACATCCGAAATGTCGTTGTTGACGATATAGAACCCCATGGATGTATCAGCCGCATTTGCCGCAACATTCTGGTCGGCTGCACTTGGATGCAGATTGCCAGACGGATGATTGTGGATAAGGACGTGTCCCTCGCGAGCCATATTCGAATTTATGATGACAGAATCTATATTGCCTCGGGAACCAGTTTTGACATCAGTCACAATTCCTGCAGAATTTATCATTCCCGCCCAAAAAACTTCATTTCCGTCAGCTTCTTTTACATCGCGCTGCATGGACGCAATGACAGACTGCGTAAATTTGGCATGAATATCCATACCGCCATTTTAATGAGTTAAAGGGGGTTTAGCAATGCCCTCAAGACGAGCCTTTCACCGTCAGATTTTCATACAGTTTGAACAGTTCCGCAACAATTTCTCCTTCGGTCATTTTTAGACTGAACCCATACGCCTGCATCACAGCCCTATCATTTTCTTGGTGAGCCTTGCGAAGTTCGACAGGCATGAGCATTTCATCATACAGGTCAGCAAGACTTGCTTCGGGAAAACGATTCCTGACATCTAAAACAGTCTGTGCAGTCTGCGCGATTTTCGCTTTCTGCTCATCGGTCGGACTGCACCACGGAAAATTGTTGTATACAATATCATTCGAATAACGATAATCACTTTTCAAACGCCCGCATACGACACGCATCCAGGCATTATGAACAATACTGATAAGCATGCCAAATTCATATAATGTGGCATTTGGTACAATCTGTACGGCATCACTCGCGATTACATCTGACGGCATATAGCCAATCGGAATATATATACGGCGTTCTGAAGATACTCGAGGAATCACAAGATAGTTTCCGCTCTCTGGCTGGCGATTTTCAGTGAACAGATATGGATATGCAGCCCAATTTCTTGTAGATTCTTTAGAACTAGCAGAACGCATTTTCTTTACAGCCTCAATTCTTTCCATTACGAATGGCATTTTCCGAAGTTCTACAGGACTTGCATTAACAAGCCACAGACAATACCGTTTTTTGCCATTAATAAATTCATCTGCCCCCAGGAATTCCTTTATGAATTTCTTTGCACTCGGTTCTTTTTTGATAAAATCGCTGTATTGCTCAGCTGTAATTATAAGGTTGCCACCGTCTGTTGGCTGACTTCCCTTATTAAGGAACCGCTGATTAAATCGAAAAAATGTGGTATAATGGGAGAATGAACCAGAAGACCTTCACCGATGCCGAATATAACGAGCGAAAGCATAAGACGAAACGGGAGGAGTTCCTCGACAAGATGGACTCCATAATACCATGGGACGAGTGGGTCTCACTGATAGAGCCGTATTACCCGAAGGGGAAGCGCGGCCGCCCGCCCATGGGTATCGAGAAGATGCTTCGA
>JAFVDR010000133.1 GCA_017476165.1 Treponema sp.
CCTTGAGCAGGCACTTATCATGTATGCATTGAACACATTGCGCAAGCATGGGTTTACAACGTTCATTACGCCTGATGTTGCCCGTCAGGAAATTCTGCAAGGCATAGGCTTTAATCCACGCGGCAATGAAAGCAATGTCTATTGCATTGAAGAAGAAGGAACATGCCTTGTTGCAACTGCCGAAATCACTCTGGGCGGATACCATTCAGGCGAAATCCTTGACAAGGCAAAGCTTCCACTCTTTTACTGCGGACTTTCACACTGTTTCCGCCGCGAAGCAGGTGCTGCAGGACACTTTAGTAAAGGCTTGTACCGCGTACACCAGTTTGACAAGGTTGAAATGTTTGTATACAGCCTGCCGGAACAAAGCAATGAAATTCACGAAAAACTCCGCCTTATTGAAGAAGAAATCTTTACAGGACTGGGACTGCCTTTCAGAGTTGTTGACACCTGTACGGGAGATCTTGGAGCACCGGCTTACAGAAAGTGGGACTTGGAAGCATGGATGCCTGGACGTGCCGACGAAAATCATCCTGACGGGGACTACGGCGAAGTAACGTCAACATCAAACTGTACGGACTATCAGGCACGCCGCCTAAACGTCAAGTACCGGGACGATGATGGCAAGAACAAATATGTACACATGCTCAACGGAACAGCAATAGCTGTTGGTAGGGCAATGCTTGCAATCCTTGAAAACTATCAGAATGCTGACGGTTCAGTAACAATACCAGAAGTACTTGTACCATTCTGTGGATTTGACAAGATAAACCCGAAAAAAAATTAAAGAGGAATGACCATGAAAAAACAGACTAACTACGCTCGATCCATTTTTCTTGTTTTGGTTTTAGTTAGTCTGCTTGCTTTTGCAGCCATTCTGAAACTGACGGCATCGTTTTGCATTCCCATTACGGTTGCAACGATGCTTTCCTTCGTCTTTTATCCTATCTGTAACAAGCTGAAAAAACTGCATGTTCCATGGACCATCAGCATTTTCCTTTGCATAGCAGTGGTACTCATACTGTTTTATTTTATAGGAACACTGCTCATAAGCTCTACAAAGACAATTCTGAGCACCTATCCAAAATACGAAGATCGTTTTACGGCCATCTACAAGATTTTTGCACAGACATTCAAGATTTCCTTTGATGAAGATCTTTCCCTGTTCAACAACTTATGGAATTCCTTAAACGTTCGGACAATGGTGCAGAATTTTGCCATAACATTCAGCAGCAGCCTTGTATCATTTTCAAAGACCGTGTTTGTTGTACTGCTGTTCCTCGTATTCCTGCTGTTTGAATTTGAATCGCTAAAGACAAAGACTTCACTTGCCTTTTCAGATGAAGATACGAGTCTGAAAATCATGAACATAGCACGGAACACAGTTACAGAAGTGACGCACTTTCTTTCAATTAAATTTATGATTTCCCTGCTGACAGGACTGCTTGTATTCGTAGGAACATTTGTAATCGACATGGACTTTCCCATCATTTGGGGATTCATCGCATTTTTGCTCAACTTTATTCCGACGTTCGGTTCTGCAATATCCTGCTCAGGCACCATACTGTTTGCAATTCTTCAGTTTTACCCAAACTGGGGACATATTATTTTTGTTACCATACTGGTACTGAGCGTAAACCTTATCCTGGGAAACATCATCGAACCACGATGGGAAGGCACAGACCTTGGCATTTCACCGTTCATCATCCTTGTAAGCCTGTCTTTTTGGGGCTGGATGTGGGGATTCGTAGGCATGGTTCTCGCTGTTCCACTCATGGTAATCATTAAAATCATTTGCGAAAACATAGACATTCTGCGCCCTGTCGCCATCCTAATGGGAACCAAAAAGAGGACGAACTAAAGGTACTCTCTAAAGCAGTTTCAGAGGTTTCTGTTCCTGCAAAAAACGCCGGTCCTCAACCTGCATGTTCTTAAAATGACACAGAAAACACTGAATGTCTCCTTCTGCATTTGCATAGGTATCGACAACCGTTATGCACACCTGCACCGTTCTTTTCAATATGGGGCTGGCACCAATTGGAAAGAAAAGACGAAGCTTGTATTCATTACCCACTTTAAGGGAATCCAGCTGATTCATGCAGCCAAACACAATTTTTGAAGTATCGACATAAATGATGTCAAGAGGTTCCGCAGTTCCTTCTACAGCAACAGTAAGTAGCCGCTGACACAAATAGCGGCTCACACTAATCAAAAAGGAAATGTCATCATTTTCCTGAATTTCCATCCTGTATGCAAAGCGTTCAAAAAAATCCTGTGCAGTAGACTGCAATGCTGCTTCAACGGAATTCCATTGAGGAACAGCAAACAGCGTGTATTCCTTTTTGGGGTATGCACTAATGGATATGTTCTTGTTTCCGCGAGCCGCATAGGAAATGACAGCACTTAATGCTGGTTTTGCAGTCGTTTTCCGCTTTCCTACCCGCATAAGCTTTTTTGGAACGTCAATAAAATAGCCGTACTGATTTTCCACAAGCGTATTAATGAAATAAAGACCGACATGGTTGTAATAAAACGACACCCTGACATGCTTTCCAACAAAAGGAGACAGGTTCTTTACCGTATTGCTCAATCGAAGCGTTTCTTCACCGGCAACATATACGTCAGAAGCATTCACGACAACAGGAAACACCTGAAGAGAATCTTTTTCATGGACAGTCACCGTAACAGGAGTAGCAGTTTCCTTCATGTAATCAAGGACAATACTTCGCTCTATGGTATTCAAGCCTTCATCCACAGTCATTTGGTGATCTCCCTTGCTTTATATTCAATCTGCTGAATTTTCCAATTTTGTCCTGACCTTGCAAGATATACATTCACGTCAAGATGGGTACCATCGTTCAAGAACAAGCGGACGGGGCACTGACATTCTTTTTCATTTATGAAAGGCTTGCCAAGGACATAATCCGTTATGTCCTTGACAGACAGGTTTTCTTTGCCCAAATTGTACTTGAACAATACGATAGTATAGAGAGAGTCGTTCATTACGTATCTGTCTATCGGGGCATTCTGCACCAGCGCACGACAAAAATCTGTTATGGCATCCTTTTGGGCAGCAGAAAAAGCTGTAGTATCAAGTTCTGGAAAATTCGGTAGAGAAGGATACTGCAAGGAGGCAGAACGATTACCATGAGTATCTTCGCATTCCTGAGACAGAAGAATTAAAACAGGATCTTCATCCACGTCTGCATTTGGAGATTCATATTCTATCGGCTGTACGGAAGGTTCATTTGCCCATGAAGTTCTGCTTTCCAAAATAACGGCTTCTTCATGCAACGTGCTTGCCCTATGGACATCGACATTTCGTTTTGAACACGAAGCAAAAGCAATGAACAGGAGCATGCAGAAAATTCCAAAACACTTTTTAGACCCTATCATTTTACATAATTATACAAAAGCTCCCTAGAAAAGTCCATAATTCTATTGTAAAAAACAGTATGAAAGGATATGATACAGTATCTATTTTCTACAAAAACAAAGAGGTTTTTACTATGGCGCTTACTTTGGCTGAAAAAATCATACAGAAGCATATCATTCCAGGCAGCTGCACATTTACGGCAGGAACTCCAATAGAACGAGGTCGGGACATAGCAATAAAAATTGACCAGACGCTCACCCAAGATGCAACGGGAACAATGGCCTATTTGCAGTTTGAAACAATTGGTGTACCTCGGGTAAAGACAGAAGTAAGCGTAAGCTACGTTGACCACAATACACTGCAAACAGATTTTAAGAATCACGATGATCATCGCTACCTTCAATCTGTTGCTGCAAAATACGGACTCTATTTTTCGCGCCCGGGCAATGGAGTATGCCATCAGGTACATATTGAACATTTTGGAAAACCAGGAAAGACGCTCCTTGGCTCTGACAGCCATACTCCTACAGGGGGCGGAATCGGCATGATAGCCATTGGAGCCGGTGGCATTGATGTAGCCGTAGCAATGGGCGGCGGAGCCTTTCACCTTGCAATGCCAAAAATCTTTGGGGTAAAACTGACTGGAAAGCTCAGAAAAGGAATCAGTGCAAAAGACATCATCCTTGAAGTACTCCGCAAAGAAACTGTAAAAGGCGGTGTTGGAGCCATTTACGAGTACTTTGGAGAAGGTGTTGCAAGCCTTACGGTTCCTCAGAGAGCCACCGTCACAAACATGGGTGCAGAGCTGGGAGCAACCTGCTCCATATTCCCGAGCGACGACACAACCAGACACTTTCTTGAAAGCATGGGACGTCCGCAAGACTGGACAGAGCAGAAGGCAGACGATGGAGCTCAATACGACAAGATAATTGAAATAAACCTTTCTGAGTTGGGTGCACTGGCCGCATGTCCTCATTCTCCTGATGCAGTAAAGTCTGTCAAGGAACTGCATTCCACAAAAGTAACACAGGTGGCAATCGGAAGCTGTACAAACTCATCTCTCGATGACTTGCAGGCAGTTGCTGCAATCGTTAAGGGAAAACACATTGCTCCAGGCGTAGAAGCAGGCATTGCTCCCGGAAGCCGTACTACCCTGCTCATGGCAGACAAAGCAGGCATTCTCGGAGACCTTATCAGAGCTGGATTCCGCATTTTGGAAAGCGCATGCGGACCATGTATCGGCATGGGATTCGCTCCAAATTCAGAGGGCGTTTCATTACGTACATTCAATAGAAACTTTAAGGGACGTTCCGGAACAGCAGATGCAGGAATATATCTTGTCAGCCCGGAAACGGCAGCTGCCAGTGCAATTACAGGCTTTATGACAGATCCAACAACACTCGAATACTCTGATCCTGCATTTACAGAAAACGGTCGCATTTCACTCCTTGAAGGAAAGGACAAGCGTCTTTCAAAAGAAGAGATTCTAGCAGATGCACAGGATGAAGGAATGCTCATTCCTCCTTTGAACGAAAAAGATGCGGCTCAGGTGGAAATTCTCAGGGGTCCAAACATCAAGCCTTGCCCTCCATGCAAGGAGTGTGCAGACTCCCTTAAACTGCCTGTCCTCCTCAAAGCGGGAAACAACGTTTCTACAGATGATATTATGCCGGCAGGAACAAAAGTGCTCCCATTCCGAAGCAACATTCCTGAAATCAGCAAATTTACATATGAGCGCATTGATGCCGATTTCTATAAAAAGGCAGAAGCCCTTCATTTTTCTGGATGTTTTGTTGTGGGAGCTGAAAACTTCGGGCAGGGATCTAGCCGAGAACATGCAGCCCTCGGTCCAATGTATCTTGGTGTCCGAGCCGTTATTACAAAGAGCTTTGCACGAATCCACAAGGCGAACCTCATAAACTACGGCATTATTCCAATTACATTCAAAAATCCCGATGACTATGACAAAATAGAAGTCGGAGACACCATTGAAATTACAAACATATTCGACAGCCTTAAGAATGCAAAAAACTTTACGATACTGCTCCACAAGAACAGCGGAACAGTCAGTATCGAAGGTGTAAATGATCTTGCAGAACGTTCCCGCAACATACTGCTTGCAGGTGGTCTTGCACGATACACGAAGAACGGCGGTCAATGAGTTTCAAGAGGATGCCTTTTATTTCATAGAAGAATTTGACATACTTTTTTCCCTATACTATAATGATAGGGAGAATTTGTATGTTGGAGGGCTACAGCGTATGGTAAAAATACACAATATTATGGAAGAACAGGTCATAACCCATGTAAATGAACTGTATGACCAAGTAAAAGCAAAGGGAGCAGTATGGCTTACATGCGATTGTGAAAACTGTCGCTTGGATACAATCAACTATGTTTTAAACCGCATTCCTCCCCGTTATGTTGTCAGCGGTCGTGGTGTAACCCACAATAACGCTGTTGTTCTAGCAGATTCCCAGCTCTCCATTGACATTGATAGGTTTGCACTTGAAGGAATGAAGCTCGTAAGCGCCTCTAAACGTCCATACCACAAATCCACGCTGGATGTCTCTTTGCAGGATACATCACGAACGCCACTCTTTAATTTTCCAACATTTACAGGCAACGTATATGATGGTTCAACTTTTGAAGCCCTCACAGATGTAGAACTGGTACTCAAGCTTGGAGATGAAAAGGCTGTCATGATTGACTCTGGATGGAGCAATCCATTCAAGACATTCGCAGGTTCAAATGGAAGCTTTACATTCTGGGTAGCACCGATTCGTGCAGAAAAAGAAAAGGAAAACAGAGATTTCGTATTCACAATCGAAGCAAAGCTTTCAGGATATGACCCCGTGACATATTCATTTGATGTACCAATCGTAAGTGAAATAAAGGATCGCATCCAGCTTAATTCAGTTTACAGCCTAAAGACGCAGGACATCTTCATGTTCCGTACTGATGTTGTAAATGAACTTGAATAGAATCTTGAATTCCAAGAACAATTTGACAAGGAGAATGACAGCATGCCGTTCATCAATTCAAAAATAACCGTACCTTTGAGCGAAGAAAAAAAAGATACTCTCAAAACAGAGCTTGGAAAAGCCATTTCCTTACTTGGAAAACCAGAATCATACCTGATGCTCGGTTTTGAAGAAAACTATTCCCTGTATTTTGCAGGAAAAAAACTTGATAAAGGAGCTTTTGTATCTGTCCAATTGTTCGGATCTACAAATTCAGATTCATGCAACAAGATGACTGCAAAAATCTGCGACATCTTTAAAAAAGAACTGGACATTCCTGGCGATGCAATATATGTTACGTATCAGGGAATAAAAGACTGGGGTTGGAACGGACAAAACTTCTAGACTGAAAGACTGCCCAATAGCTGGCAGTCTTTTTTTGCATACGGTACAAACCTTCACAATAAGTCGTTTACATAAAAATATAACAGCGTTTTAACACATTTTTTCTATATTTTTTTGAAAACAGGTCTTGACAAACGCTTTGAAAATCACTAAAAATGTATGTCCACTTTAACAAAAAACACATTGACTAAAACATTCATTTTTGCAATAATGAAATAATTATGGGTGTTCAATCAGATTCAGCATTGTCAACAGCATACAGCCTGATACTTTCAGGAGACATTCAACAGGCAAAAGCATTGCTCGAAGATACCTTTCCTGCTGACCTTGAAAACACTGATCTTGTATTTGCATTGCTGTGCTGC
>JAFVDR010000134.1 GCA_017476165.1 Treponema sp.
AAGCAAAAGAAAACAGCTAGAAACTCCAGCTTTCTGCATCCAGCTCAGCATGACTCCTGCAACGAAAAATCCCAATATGCAGAAGTATGGCAGGAAACAGAAGCCCCCATGGTATGATTCAACAAAAAGAAGATATTATAAACATCTTTAAAGATAAGGATGCATCAATGTCGTCATTTGCAGGCAGAAATGCAGCACGGCGGACTTCGTGAATATGCACTGGATTTTGTGACAAAACGCACTGGATTTTGCGACAAAACGCACTGGATTTTGCAACAAAACGCACTGGATTTTGCAACAAAACGCACTGGATTTTGCAACAAAACGCACTGACCGTAATGATTACGCGCTCTGGATTTTATGAGTCTGGCAGAGAGCCGTGTTTGCAATGTACATTTACGGAATATTTTAAGCAACGTTCAATAAAAGTGCCCAAAATTCAACTCTTTGACCATGCAAATGCAGAATAATCTGTCTAAATCGTCTATAAGTGCCCTCCTCTTCTATAGAATTGATACCAATTTACGTCGAATACATTTTTTTTTGCAACAGCTTCCCTTTACCTGCTAATCTTGATAAAATACTGTTTATGGAACAGTTAAAGTTAATGATTCTTGCAATCGCAATACTCATGTATGGACTTGTCATTATTTTTCAGAACCGAAAAGTTTTTTTTACGACTGCGGCGGCATTGCTCATTGTCATTCTTGCCTTTGTTTTCAAAAGGGCTGTTTTTGCGATTCCAGAAGGCAGCACTGATGCCGCTCTGTATCCCCTGAAGCATGCACTTCTGGAAATTGTAAACTGGAATGTCCTCATGATATACCTCGGCAGCATGATGATAGCTGCTTTGTTTATTTATTCTCAGGTGCCGGCACGCATTGCAGATTCCATTATTGCAAACTGCAAGAATACTGGCATTGCAATCGTAGCAATCCTTGCCATGACAGGCATCATTTCCATCTTTGTAGAAAATGTCGCAACGGTATTGGTTATGGCACCTATCGCCCTTGCCTTGTGCAAGAAAATAAAGCTGAATCCAACAAACTTTATGATTGGACTTGCTGTCATGAGCAATTTGGAAGGAACGGCTACCCTGGTGGGAGATCCTCCTTCAATGATTTTTGCAAGCTTTGCAGGGTATAATTTCAATGACTTTTTTGTTCATGACGGCCGACTGTCCATTTTTTTCATCATACAGGCAGGAATGCTTGCCGGATGCGTGTTTTTTTATGCTTTTTTTGCAAAGGCCGGCAACAACAAAATAGAAATGACTCCGACAAAGGTCATTTCTTGGATTCCCTTTGTACTTTTGCTTGTAATGATTTTTGGACTTGCAGCAGTGTCGTTCGTTCACATTGATTTTGCCTATATGAGCGGATTGTTTGTACTTGCTTTGGGAATTATGGGACTCCTGTGGTATGTATTCTGCCAGAAAAAAACATGGCACGAAGCAGGAACACTGGTAAAGGAACTTGACTGGGAAACGATTTTCTTTTTAATAGGTATCTTTATTGTCATTGGCGGAATTCAGGAAATTGGACTGCTCAAAGATTTTGCTCAATTCCTTGCAAGCATCACGGGAGGTTCTCGCGTACTGGGCTTTTTCATTATACTTGCAGTTTCCATCATCATCAGTGGATTTGTTGACAATGTGCCGTACATTATTGCAATGCTGCCTGTAGCTGCTACCATGGCAGACAGCATGAACCTGAAGCGAGAACTATTCATGTTTGCCCTGCTAGTAGGAAGTTGTTTGGGTGGAAACCTGACACCGTTTGGAGCCAGTGCAAATATTGTTGCAATGGGAATCGTAAAGAAAGAAGACTATCCGATGAATTTCGGAAGATGGATAAAGATTGGCATTCCGTTTACAGTCATAACAACATCCGCAGCAGCAATTTTGCTCTGGCTGCTGTGGACTTAATGTTAAGCAGAAATATTGAACAGCATTCCTGCTTCTGGAATGAGACCTGCAAATCCATACGTATCAGGAACAGAAGCCTGTGCAAGGGCATTGTGTATCTGATCCTGATAGCTCTTAATAAGAGCATCTTTTTGGTTATCGGTCAAAGCAAGAACATCATTTCGTGATATGGCTTTTTTGTCCATATTGACGAGCTGATCAATCAATGTATTCAGAATGTGAACTTTATCAAGAGAGACTGTTTTCTGCCCGTTTTTTGCGGCAGTTCCATGTACGTGGCTAAGCTGAGAATAAATAACAGCACTAGGCTTTACAGGAACATACAGCCTTCCGCTTGAAGAAGACGCCAGAGTGTTATACGGAGCTGCACTTAAGGATATTGAATTTCTGTACATATTGCCACCTCTCTAATTTTATTATCGGAGGAAGCAGCAAGTTGTTTAGCGAATTCGTTGCCTTATATACAAATCAGAATGCCTGCTTTGCCCATGCATCTATTCTTTGTTCCAGCGTTTTTGCATCATGACCGTTCCGCGTATCTATGCTTTCTGTCAAGTAAGGAACAATAATCCTGCTTTTAATGGTATCCCATCGTGGAGGCAATGCATTTGGCACTGAAAGATAGTTTTCCATGGGAAGGTTTTCGAGCAGTTCCCTGTAATAAATGGGAAACACAGTCTCATTCACTTCTTTTAGAGATGAAAATCCGCCTACAATGCCAAACTGTGGCGTTGTCAGGTTCATTTTTTTCATTCGTTCCATCAACAGCTTTTGAGTATCCTTTGAAAACAGCCATTCCATGAATATTTTTGCCTTTTGCGGGTTTCGGGCTTTTTTATACAGACCAAGGGATACGATGCTGTCTTCGACCATTATATGGTCCCCATCCGAGAGCCACCTGAATGATATTGTAGAGCTTTCGTTTTGGTTTTGCGTAAAGAACTGGTTGCTAGGCATGTATGCAAAAAGACATTTGTCCGTTGCCAATTGATTGAATTTCCTCATGTACAGGTATTTGAACTGAAAATTCTGCTCGGTTGCAGTGCTTTCATTGCTTGATGCAGTCCAATTTTTGCAGTACTGAACAACCTGCTGAATGGCATTTTCATCATACGAAAAGACTTTTTCATCTTCTTTATATGCAGCGCCTTTCAGTTTTGTAATGTTATACAGGAATTCTGCATCCCATGAAGGGGCATACCCCATCGTAAGATAGATTGTACCATCTTCGTTCTTTGCAGTAAATTTTGAAGCGGCACTTTTTATGTCTTCAAGCATGATGATGTGGTCATCGGTAATGAACGAGGCGTTGTTTTTATTGAATACCATTGTCGGGAGATTAAAGCTGACTGGCAGCAGGTACTGGGTTCCCCGTGATGTTCCGTATTCAAGCAGTTTGGCATAAAACGTATTTTTTGTCAGCTTGTGTTCACCGAACATAAATTCAAGGGGCGAAAAATACTTGCGTATGTTTTCAGTCTTTAAGGCTGCAGCTATGACCAAATCTGGAGTCTGCTCGTCTTTTGCAGGAGGCAATGCCCTTACAGCTTCTTTTTTATAAATGATGACGGCTTGTGTATCGTGAGTTGCATTGAACAGTTCTACGTATGAAGCAAGTTCCTCGTTGTCCGTCCATATTACAATGGGATTGCTCCTTTCGTTTGTTGCCGAACAGGAAAGGATTGAAAAAACAGCAGCAACGCATACGGCAACTGCTGCTGCCTTTTTTAGTAATTTATTGGGCAAGTGTATCTGCCATGTCGTAAATCGCTTTGTATACAATATCAATTTTATCCTCTTCGAGAGAACTGAATGCCACTCGTAAGGTGTGGGCATCGATGGATATTGTACCAATTCCTTGATCTTTAAGCAACTTCTGTCTTAGCATCTCGGCATCTACTGTCTTCGTGTGGAACGACATGAAGTAGCCCGAGTTAAATGGCAACGGCTCAATTTCTTTGCTTGAATGCGAAGAAACAAATGCCTTGACAGCTTTGTAACGCCGTTCAAGA
>JAFVDR010000135.1 GCA_017476165.1 Treponema sp.
GACTTTGTAAACGAAAAAGGGGAGTCCGATGGCTTTGAAGTTGCCGTACTTAAAGCCGTGGATGAACTTTTGCCGCAGTACGAGTTCACGTTTCACGGGGTGTCCGATGACGAACTATTGATTGGTGTAGAAACTGGAAAGTATCAGGTGGGAACAAAGGGCGCATGGATAACAGAGGAGCGAAAAAAGAAATTTGTGATTCCACAGGAACCGATTGGTGCCAGCGTTATCGGCATTGCCTATCGTGCAAGTGATAAGGATAAGATTACCGGTCTTGAAACACTTGCTACGTATAACGGAGGGGGAAAACTGGTGCCCATTGCACCACAGAATGCTCAATACAACATTGTGCAGGAATACAATCAGGCACATCCTGACAAACAGATAAAACTGCTTCCTTCTGAAATTTTTGAAATTGCAGATGCCTACACATGGGTTCTTGAAGGACGATACGATGCCTATTTCAACATCAAGCTTGCCTTTGAATCGAATGTCTTGAATGAAGATGCTCCGTATCATAAATATGCAGACCAGCTTGCCTATGCTCCATACAAGGGCATTCCGACATGGCCTTTGTTCAACATCAAGGAGCAGGAGTTCGCAGATGCCTATGACGGTGCCATAAAGACTTTGAGGGAAAAGGGTGTCATTGCTGAATTGTCCAACAAGTATTTTGGTGAAGATGTTTTCAGTTTTGTAACAGATTAGACCTGTTCGGAAACCCGATGGTTTCCTCGCTGGTCTTGCAATGCAGTTGCCTTTACAGGGAAGTGCAAAAGTGCTATAAAATAAGTATCTATGAGGAGTATTGTAATATGAATAAAAGAATAATAAAGGTTGTTTCATTGCTCGCAATTGCAGGAATTGCAACTTCTGTATGGGCAAAAAAGAAAGATAAAAAAACGAAGCAGAAGGTTCGCACCGTTCATGTTGCCCATACGGTCACGAATGTTCCTTATGATTTTTTGAATGAAAAAGGGGAGGCCGATGGCTTTGAAATTGCTGTTCTCAAGGCTGTAGACGAGCTTTTGCCCCAGTATGAGTTCAAGTTTCACGGAGTGTCTGATGACGAGCTTTTAATTGGCATTGAAACGGGTAAATATCAGGTAGGAACAAAAGGTGCATGGGTGACCGAAGAGCGAAAGAAAAAATTTATCATTCCCAATGAACCTGTAGGAGCAAGTGTTATTGGTCTTGCATTCAGGACTTCTGATGCTGGAGTTATTCACGACATTGACAGCTTTGCAGCCTATTCTGGAAAACTTATTCCCATTTCACCGCTGAGTGCACAGTTTGCATTGATTCAGGATTATAACAAAGCTCATGCAGAGCATCCCATAGACCTTGTTCCATCGGACGTGTTTGATATTAACGATTCGTACCTGTGGGTGCTGGAAGGTCGCTATGATGCCTATTTGGTTTTGAAGCTGTCCTATGAAAAGAATGTCGTAAATGAACAGGGACCTTATCATTCATTTGCAGACAAGCTTTCCTATGTTCCGTACAAAGGCATTCCGACATGGCCGTTGTTCAATAAATCTGAAGCAGAATTTGCTGCTGCATACGATGAGGCGGTAAAGACTTTGAAAGCCAATGGCACGATACGGAATCTTTCCTTCAAGTATTTTGGACAGGATGTTTTTGAGTTTGTAACAGACTAGAGACAGTTTGGGATGTTGGAAAAGGAGTTGTGATGAATAGACCGTTTTCTCCAATATACATTGTAAAAGCATTTCTTTCAGTCATTACTCACATAGGCATTACCTTTGGTGTTGTGGCAGGTACTGTGTTTTTCGGACTCTTGCTTGCCATTTTGATTGCAAAGGCACGTTTGAGCAAATATGCTCTGTTTCAGAAAATTGCTTCTTTGTATGTGTATGCACTGCGTTGCACTCCTTCCATTGTCCTTTTGTTCATTGTTTTTTACGGACTGCCAAAGTTCTTTTTGGTTGTGTGTAATGTCAACATGAACTTTTGGCCAAAGATTATCTTTGTTGTCATTGCGCTTTCGCTGCTGTATGCGTCTTCGCTGTCCGAGATAATTCGTTCGGCATACCTTTCGGTGGGAAAAGGTCAGTACGAAGCTGCCATTGCCATTGGGTTGACACCTTTTCAGGCTTTGTACCGTATTGTTGTTCCACAGGCATTCGTAGTAGCATTGCCTAATCTTGGAAATTCTCTTATAGCGCTGGTAAAGGAAGGTTCCCTTGCCTATACCATTGGTTTGATAGACATAATGGGAGCTGGAAATCTGTTCATTTCCAGAAACTATGGCGGATATGCAATAGAAACTTACATTTCCCTTGCAATCATCTACTGGGGGCTGACCGTTGTTATTGAAAAAACGTTCAGCATTCTTGAAAAACGCTTTTCAAAAGGACGTGTAAATGTTGCTTAATACTGAATATATGGTACGGACGTTCCTTTTGTGCTTAAAGGCTGTTCCTGTTACCTTGAACATTACGGTTGTATCGTTTCTTCTGTCTTTTGTGCCTGCTCTTGGCATTGCACTGGGCAGGACAAAGAACATAAAGGTTGTTTCCGTTCCTGGAAAAATATATGTTTCCTTTATCCGCGGCACACCCATCGTGCTTCAGATACTGGTCATTTATTCGCTTGTTCCAAGTCTGCTCAATGCGTTCTTTAAGCGAATTGGTTCTTCGGTAAACGTGTTTGACGTGAATCCTATTCTGTATGCGTATATTGTTTTTACGCTGAATTCCGTGGCAACGTTAAGCGAAGTGTTTCGTTCTGCCCTTGCTACGGTGAACAAGGGGCAGTATGAAGCCGGTCTTGCCATAGGGCTTACGGGAAAGCAGACGTACATGCGAATCCTGTTTCCTCAGGCAGCTGTATCTGCTGTTCCGAATGTATGTACGTTTATTGTAACGCTCATAAAAAATACATCGCTGGCTTTCATGATGACGGTGAAAGACGTGACCGCCGTTGCAAAGATTGAAGCTTCGTATGGATATAACTATATTGAATCATATATAGATATTTTCTTTGTATATATCATTGTATGTGCATCCGTGCAGTTTTTGTTCAGGTGCATCGAAAAAAAATTGAATTTTACTGGAGTAAAAGTTCGCTAGGAGAGTCCGTGGGACTGTGGCAAAAGGAGGCTTGAGGTATGCTTTCTATAAAGAATGTACATAAATCTTTTGGAAAACTTGATGTTTTAAAGGGTGTCGATCTTACGGTCAATAAAGGAGACGTGGTTGTTATCCTTGGACCGTCTGGTTCGGGCAAAACTACATTTTTGCGCTGCATCAATTTTCTTGAAACTGCAGATCAGGGCGAAATGGAGTTTGATGACATAAAGACTCCTTTGAACGGTGCATCCAAAAAGACTATTGCAGCTGTGCGTAAAAAGACGGCCTTTGTGTTTCAGAACTATAATCTGTTTAATAACAAGACTGCACTTGAAAATGTTATGGAGGGGCTAGTCATTGCTCGCAAAGTGCCGAAAGCTCAGGCTGAAGAAATTGCAAAAAAAGCCCTCGATAAAGTTGGCTTGAAGGAACGGTACGACTACTATCCTTCCAGTCTGTCAGGAGGACAGCAGCAGCGTGTCGGCATTGCTCGCGCCATTGCCGTAAATCCCGATGTTATTCTGTTTGATGAGCCTACATCTGCACTGGATCCTGAATTGATTGGTGAAGTCCTTTCCGTTATGCGAAAACTGGCGCGTGAAGGCACAACTATGATTGTGGTAACTCATGAAATGAGTTTTGCCCAGGATGTGGCAAGCCATGTCATTTTCATGGATGGCGGAAAAATTGTTGAACAGGGATCGCCACGAGAGTTCTTTTCGTTTCCGAAAGAAGAGCGTACGAGACAGTTTTTGAAGAGAATTCTGCCAGTAGATGACTATGTCATTTGATGAAAACTTTTTTTGAAATAAAAATAAAAAAAATTGCAAAAATAAATA
>JAFVDR010000136.1 GCA_017476165.1 Treponema sp.
ATCAAGAACAAGTCCTGCATACTCCCCATTTGGGTCTGTATATGTAATAGGATTGTTCCCTGCATAGTGGTACAAATGGCAGGTTTTTTGGGTTTCCGTTTTTTCTTTTTCCGTCTCTTTTTTGCGGTGCCGTTCATCGTCCCAGTATTCCGCCCTGACTTCCTGCCCGTTTACCTTCATGACTTCGAGCGGCGTTTCGTCCATCTGAAGGAATTTTCCTTTCTTCAGTTCCTGCCTGAACTGGTTTTCGAGAGGCAGGAGCGCTTTATAAACTTTCTGCTGCCAGCTGCACATGTTCTGACGGCTCAGGTTTATTAACATAAGAAAACCACAGGCTAAGCCTGTGGAGCAACAGCGGTTTACCTTAAGACGGTAAATGATGAAGAAAAAAGCCTCCTGCGATATACTGAGAGAGCGGTTGCAACGCATCTCGGACAGAAAACACAGGAGGCACAATGAACGAAGAAAGTCAATCCCATACTAAATGGGACTGTACATATCATATCGTATTTATACCAAAATATCGAAGAAAAGTCATGTACGGAGAATGTAGACTGGAAATTCGAGAGATTATAAAACGTCTTGCGGATTTGAAAAAGCTTGAGGTAGTAGAAGGTGCTGTGTGTATGGATCATATACACATAAGCCTCAGAATACCGCCAAAATACTCAGTTGCAGAGATAATGGGATATTTGAAAGGAAAGAGCGCAATGATGCTCTTCGACCGGCATCCGGAGTGGAGAAGAAAAACTGGTCGATAGAGAACATTCTGGGCAAGAGGATATTACGTGAGTACGATAGGACTTAACGAGGCCGTCATCAGAAAGTATATACGTAACCAAGAAAATTCTGACCAGATGAATGATGGCGAATAATTAATGAGATGTATTGCAACCGCAGCTTGCTGCTGGCGGTGACGGGTCCTTTAGGGCGAATATAAAGCCACCGGCTTTGCCGGTGGTAATTTACTAAGCATGTCGGCATCCGAAATGTTCAGATGATCGATTGCATAAAAGTTTCCGAATATTCCTATTGAACCTACTGTTGAGCGCAGGATGAGATATTTTAAAGATCCTTTTGGAATTTTAATTGCGTCCTTGTCTTTTTTACTGATGCGGATAAGAATGAAAAGGGCAATAAAAAAAGCTGTCGTGTTGCGGAACAAAGTTTTTTGCATGAATGGAATGTCGCCAGCTGCCCGTACAAACATTCCCATAAGGGCAAATCCTAATGAGGATAATAAGATTAAAGCTATTCCTCGTTTTAAATTTTCTTCTTTCATCAGTACATCCTTCCTGCAAGCATTGTAAGCTTAATAAAAATAACAGAACTGTTTTCGCACAGGCAAACTGGAGTTTCTAAAGGTGCAGAAGATTGTAGTCCGCAAATTTCTTTTTCGTCTATGAACAGTGCAAAAAGTCCGTCAAGGTAACACTGTCTTGTGTTGAGTTTTGCCTGTTCCAATGATGGCGATTTTTCTCCGTAGTTTATGTCGAAAGCAACTTTACCTTCACAAGCCTTATCTTCTATTTCTTTTTTAGTCAGCAATTTTAAAATAGTGCTGTCCTTTCTTTTTTTATACTGGGCAACACATTCTTCTGTCACGGCATCAAGAAAATCCTGTATTGTTTTTGTACCATGACCTTCCAGAAAATCATCAGGTAAAAAGAATGACTGGTTTTCAATGGAGTTCCGTCTTGCTCCTGCCTTTTTTATACTTATCAGAATATTCATCTGTACAGCTCCAATTTACTAACCTCTGTTGATCTGATCCAGAATGTACGGATCTTTTATTTTTTCATCGCGTGCAAATGTAAGAATCTTAGAGATGATTTCCGCAGTCTTAGGATCTTCATCTACAAACGGCAGAAAAAGTTTTCCCCTCTGCTGAGAATGTACAGCCACCATGTTTATTGCACTTCCTGCAATCTGCCGCACAAGACCAGAACCAAGGTGTACGGAATAGCTTGCAAGTCTTCCGTCGATGAGTGCAAAGTTACCGTCAAAGCGGACATTTTCAATTTTAAACAGAGGCAACGTAAACTCACAGATTGCTCGTCGCATTTCGATTGTAGAATGGCTTGTCTCTGGATCTACTGCACCTGCATGGGCAACACTTACAGCAAGGTCAACATCACGCATTATTTCAGAATAGATAATGTCTGGAATGTCTTTGATGCAGAGAGGTTTTTCGTCGTTCTCTGGCTTATAGAGCCGTCTTGAGAATCCTATAAATTCTATTGCAGGAGCTTCGGCATCTGCTGGAGAAAACCAGTCTGCCTGTGCATAAATTTCTGCAATAAGGTTCTGTTTATAAAAAACTTTTTGCAAGCCTTCTTCATAACCTGCAATCCATCTTCTGCCTCTAAGGGTGGCAACTGCTTTCTGTGGTTGGATCTGGTTTCCTGCAAACATGTAGCTTCTGTCCTTATCCAGCTCTTCTGTAAGCTTAACATACAGTTCTCGGAACACCTGCTTGAACGGCTGTATAATCTGTTTTTCAAAGATATACTTTTGCCACTCGTGCCAGTGACCGCCTGTAAATAAATCGATTGGATGTGCTATGCGTAAAAGACATTCTGGCATTATCTTTGCTTCGAAACCGTCATAAGATGTAAGAAGATAATTTTCGTCTTTAACCGTAAGAAAGCCTGCCACAGGAGAATCAGGATTCCCTTTATCAGATATGAAAAGCAGGGTGTTTATTATAGGACTAATAACAGGATTCTTTTGTAAAGCTGCTATTTATTTTGCAGAAATATACACGCTTTCTGTCATGAAGTTTTCAAGCATCGCTCTTGTTCTTTCATGCTGTGTCTTTAGTCTCTTATAGGTTTCATGAATTTCAAGGACTAGTTCGTCTTTCTTTAAAGATGAAGGAACGCTTTTTAATATCTTTTGGTCTTTGTTATTCCTGCATTCTATGAAAGGCTTTCCCTTTTCATCTGTAGCAATCCTTATGCTGTAGCCTGTGTTTTTAGTTTCCTGAAACTCAAATACAGAGCAAAGACTTTCCATAAGGCGACATTCCATGTTCAGGTTGAGCCTGTTTACATCAGTATATCCAGCCGCACGTGAAAGGTTTTCAAGTGCAATGTCAAAAGCCTCTCCTTCGCTCTGCCGTCTCTGAGCTCCAAAGTTCTGGCTCTCTTTCTTGAATTTTTGTAGGAACTCATATCTATGAAGAATTCTTTCATTTAATTCTGCCTGTTTAATTGGAATTAGAGGATAGCTCATGACGAGATCTTTGTTTCTGGCACGTTCAATCTCTTTTTCAAGTTCTTCTTCTGTAACACGTCCGAGTGCGGCATCTGCAAATTTACGTGCACGGGAATGTTGTGCGCCGCTTGAAATGTATTTTGCGCTCTGGTACAGCTTATTGAATACGTCTTCACCTAGACTATTATACATCTCCGTAAACCAGTCCAAGTCAAATGCGCCACGGTTCAGTTCGTCCAGAGTGAGTGGTGTATACTTTGCTATGAGAGATGCATCCCTGTGGTCGCACCAGTGTACTTTCATGTGTGCAATAAAGTAATAGCATCCCCGCTCAAAATCTGGAAGCCCTAAAACCTTGCTGATTATAGGTATCCAGGTTGGGGCGTACATTGCAAGGTCGTAAAGCTTTTGTTCCTTAGTCTTAAATTCTTTTACCATAGCTTTAAAGCTTTCTGCTGTGTCGCAAGGCAGTGGACGGCTCACAGAAATAAGATGGCTCAGACATAAATGTCTGCTCTTACTGTCTTCGCCGTAGCTTTCATTCCTTGCGAACGGGCTGCTTCCCAATGCCTGTATCAGGCGCAGGACATTTTTGCCTCCGTAGATTGCATTTAAGCTTTTGGCATAATTTGTGCAGCTGCCTTCTGCATCTCCCCTGCGTAGTTCGTTTTCTACTATGGTGTCGGATATATGCCTGTAAATTTCAAAAACCTCGGCATTATCAGTTCCAAAGAAAAGAGGATCCTGCATATTTGTTATGAAAGGGCTTATTTTGATTATGCCATAATAAACTGTATCAAGGCTTATAAGTCCCAGTTTATACGCACGAAAATAATCTGTAGCCTGCAGGGTGTTAAATATGTTCATTGAGTGATATTGTTTATCAGGATTTTCTTTTTCAAAGCCTGCATGTCTTAGAAGAGCATATCGTATTTTAAAATACTTGGAGAATTCATCGTCCTGCATTTTACTGCTTACTGCACTAGGCATGACTGAACTAAGGAATCCGAAAAGATCATGTGAATACAGTATGCTGAGTCTGTTTTTTTTGTTCTGAAAACTTATGTTCCAGTACCACATATCTTCGCACTTCAGGTTGTGAATCAACCTGTAAATGATACCTTCCATAAGTTTGTCAAGAAAGTCTTTTTTGCAATACGTTTGGATGAGTACATTTATTATCTGAGAAAAAAGCGATGATTTTCGCGGACAGAAATACTCGTAAGTACCAGGATTTATATTACATAGCTCTCCAAAAATTGCATTTACTGCTTTTTCAATAATGAGAGCTTGGCTTCCATCGTTTTCAACATCATGACTAAGGAATATAGAGCCTACTTTTTCAACTACAAAATCAAGTCTAGAAATTTCTCCTGGAAGATTACATAAAAT
>JAFVDR010000137.1 GCA_017476165.1 Treponema sp.
ATGTACTTGATGCAGAAAAAGATGCAACTCTAGTGTATGGTTTTAACTGCATTTATACTCAGAGTGAAATCCGTAAGGCTGTGAATGCAGGTTCGCCGCAGGATTTGCTTCGCTTCGTAAAGGTTGAAAAAGGAGATTTCATCTATATTCCTGCAGGAACGGTGCATGCAATTGGAAAAGGTCTTCGACTTTTGGAAGTGCAGCAGTCAAGTGATGTAACGTACAGGCTGTATGACTGGGGGCGTGGACGTGAATGCCATGTCGAAAAAGCCATATCTGTCATCAAAAATGACGTATTCCGCAACGTTTCAAAATTTCCAGGTGCATTTTCTTGTCCTTATTTTACTCTGGAAGAAATCATTGTGGAAGGTTCTTATTCTGGAGTTGTTGATAAATATGCAGGAAAAGCAATACCTGAAGATTTTGTCCTTCTTTTTGTTGAAGAGGGCAGTGGCATGCTGAATGGTGAAAAGGTGAATGCCGAAGAAATCTTTGCATTTGCTCCCGGAGAGGAAATAAATGCTGAAGGCGACATGAGCTTTATTAAAATAACACCTGCAGGACCAAAACATAGGCCGTAAGATTTGCTTTTTTATGCTGATTTGAGTATATTAGAATGTATGAAAGATATTAATTCTGATAACTCAATCATGGGTCTTCCTGCCCGAGAGGAATTTCCTAATAAGTTGAATATTATTCCAATTGGAGGAAGACCTATTTTTCCTGGGATTTTTACTCCCTTAATGATAAATAATGCTGAAGATACAAAGGTTATAGAAGAAGCCTGTAAAGGTGATGGTTTTATAGGAATTGTCATGCTTAAGAATGATGCAGAGCTCCCTACCATCGCCGATTTGTATGATGTTGGTACCGTTGCCAGAATCATCAAGAAAATTAATCTTCCTGATGGTGGCGTTAATGCATTTGTTTCTACGCTCCAGCGATTTAAAATCAGAAAATCTCTGAGTGCTTCCAATCCTATGGTTGCAGCCGTAGAGTATTTGGAAGATATTGAAAACAATCAATTTGAAATAAAAGCTCTGACTCGTGCAATTATAAGTGAGATGAAGGAAATCAGTGAAAACAATCCTATGTTCACTGAAGAAATGCGTCTTAACATGGTTAATATTGATCATCCTGGCAAGATTGCTGATTTCGTTGCTTCTATATTGAATATAGATAAAGATGAACAGCAGAAAGTCCTTGCAACACTTGATGTTCGTGAACGAATGAATCAGGTTCTTGTGTATATCAAGAAAGAAGAGGAAATTCTGCGCGTTCAAAAGAAAATTCAAAATGAAATAAATGACAAGGTAGAAAAAAATCAGCGCGATTATTTCCTGCGTGAAGAATTGAAAAGCATTCAGGAAGAACTTGGCATTGCCAGCGATTCAAAAACGAGTGACTATCAAAAGTTTAAAACCAAGATAGAGTCATTTCATTTTACTGGAGAAATCAAGGAAGCCACTGAATCCGAGCTGTCAAAATTCAATCTGACTGATCCTCATGATCCTGAATATATGTCCAGTAGGAATTATCTGGAATTGATTTGCAATCTTCCGTGGAACGATGCTCCTGTAGAAAATTACAGCTTGAAAGAAGCTGGCTCCATATTAAACGAAGATCACTATGGGCTTGAAGAAGTAAAAAAACGTATCCTTGAATATCTTTCCGTTAGAAAACTCAAACATGATGGCAAGGGGTCTGTTTTGATTTTGGTAGGACCACCGGGAGTTGGAAAAACGAGCGTAGGACATTCAATTGCACGTGCCATGCACAAGCCTTTTTTCCGCTTTAGTGTTGGTGGTGAACATGATGAGTCTAAAATCAAGGGGTTCCGCAGGACCTATATTGGTGCTATGCCGGGACAGATTTTGGAAGGTCTTAAAATTACCAAGTCTAAGTCTCCTGTGTTCATGATTGATGAAGTTGACAAGATGAATGCTAGTGCACAGGGAGATCCTTCTGCTGCATTGCTTGAAGTTTTGGATCCAGAACAGAATACCAATTTCCGCGATACCTATCTTGATCTTCCATTTGATTTGAGCAATGTGTTCTTCATCTTGACTGCAAACAGTCTTGATACAATTCCGAAACCTCTGCTTGATAGGGCTGAAATCATAGAGCTGTCAGGATACATTGATCAGGAAAAGATTGAAATTGCCAAGAAATATCTGATTCCAAAGAATCTGAAAAAAAATGGATTGAAAAGAACACAGGTAAAATATACAAAGTCTGCGCTTTCTCTCATTGCAACGGAATATGCACGGGAAGCTGGTGTCCGAAACTTTGAAAAGTGCATTGACAAAGTAAGCCGCAAGCTGATATTTGAACAGGTTACTGAGTATGAAAAAGATAATCCTTCTGTAATTTTGCCTTCGGTTGATGAATTGCGCGAAGTTCAGAAAAAGAAGCTTTCTCAAAAGAAAAAGATGACGGCAGAAGAGGAAGAAAAAGCCCTTCATGATATGGAACAGGAACTGCTTGAAAAGAAAAACAAACTTGCTCAGGAAGATGCAGAAAAGATTCGTGCTGCATTCAAAGACAAGTCATTTGTCATTGATGTAGAAGAAATCAGAAAATATCTTGGTAAGCCTGTCTTTGATGAAAGTCAGATAAAAACGGCATCTGTTCCTGGAACTGCCATTGGTTTGGCATGGACAAGCATGGGTGGCGATACGCTTTTGCTTGAAAGCATTTATTATGCTTCCAGCAAGGGTGGTTTGCAGCTGACTGGACAGCTTGGCGATGTCATGAAGGAAAGTGCTCAGATTGCAATGACATGGGCAAAACAGTATGCTATTGCCAATAAGTTCAAGGATGCCGAATGGTTTGAAAAGAATACAATTCACTTGCACATTCCAGAGGGTGCAACTCCGAAAGACGGACCTTCTGCAGGCATTACCATGGCAACAACATTTGTATCATTGCTTAAAAATAAAAAAATAAAACCAAATCTTGCCATGACAGGAGAATTAAGCCTGACTGGTAAAGTTCTTCCTATCGGAGGTCTTAGAGAAAAGACTGTTGCCGCTAAACGCAATAAAATAAAGACAATCCTTATTCCAAAGGCAAATCTGAGGGATTTGGAAGAAATACCAGAGCATGTCAAGGAAGGTCTAACCTTTGTTCCTGTTTCTCATGTACAAGAAGTCATTGACTATGTATTTTAAGTTGGAATGAGAGACGAAAAAAGGTTGCTTCGTAATTGAAGCAACCTTTTTTCTTTTGTTTGATGTACTAGAACTGATACCGAATGCCAATGTTTATGAAATCATTGTTTTTCCATTCATAGAATTCGCTGTATTCATCGCGACAGTAAATGTACATTCCGCTCAGCGTCAGCGTCAGTTCTGGAGTAGGGTTGTATGCCACTTTTGGCTGAACAACAACATCACCGCGCTCAATGCCCCACAGGACTGTTACTTCTGGCTTTAATTTGTCATGCATCCATGAATCTGAAATGTTGATGACAAATTTATCGTTTGTGTAGCGACCTTTTTGATCATAATCAACGTCATACGTCTTGAATATGCCTTTTGTAATCTGATCATTTTTGAGAATGAACGTTCCTGTTTCTTGGACATTTATGTTGATGTTGCTGATAGGAATATCCATATCGAAGCCAATGAGCCATCCAAGCGAATTATTGTGGACCCATGGATCTGTACCTGAAAAGTCGTCCGTAAGGTTGTAGGCTGCTTCGGCACGTAGGTTGAATCGTCCTAGAACGGTTGCAGCTTCGATGCCGAATGTCTGTTTTCTGTCATATTCCAGTGTTGGAAGAGAAAGACCGCTTGCTGTATATGTTTCTTCTGCATTTGGTGATGGCTGCTTGTAATGTCCGTAGTAATAGCTTATGCCCCAGTCAAAAGATGCAGCTGTTCCCGTGAGCCTCAAGCCGGTTTGAGAATATTTTAAGTTGTAAACATCAGGATACAAGTCGTCAGCGTCAAACTGTGCAGCATCTGTCAATGACATTTTTCCAGACAGGACATTTGCTGTTACGATTGACTGCACCGTAGATGCAAGCGTTCTGTATGCTGCTGGAATCCAGATGCTGTCTTTTTCGGCAAAGCGATCTTTTGGTAAGAATGGAGTAAAAACTCCTTCCAGTGTCAGTGCACTTGCCGTCGGCTTGCTGTAGACAGCACGCAGCATTGGGGTGCTTATGCGCCGGTCAATGTAATCCGGAATGATAAAATCCGTATAGTCATCTGCATTAAAGTTATCCAGAACATGGAGCTTGTCTCCTTTGCCCCATACAATTTTCATTTTGCCGCCTTCAATCGTTAAGGCGTTGTCAAGGAAGTATCCTCGGATAACCAATTCATCGATAATGTCTTCGTGATAGTTTTTTAAGGTTTGTTCCGTAAGGTTTACGGTCAGGCTTGCCTCACTCATTGAGCCTGAATAGTTTACGCCAAGCTTGGCTTTTGGAATTGCTTTTAGTGTCGTGTCATAAAAATGAATGCGGTCGCCATTTGAATCGCGGTCAAAAATACGTGCACCTGTCGTTTCCCTAAGACCTGCCAAAAACTGTTTTGGTTCTTCCTTTGCAAAATAATAGTGGGCATCAAGCGAAAAATCTCCGCTGAACGTTACTGCGGATGAAGATGAAGATGAAGAGTCATCTCCTCCAAATGAATCGAACGAACCAAAGGAATCTCCGTCATCGAAAGACCCAAAGGAATCATCGTCAAAAGACCCGAATGAATCGTCTGAGCCAAAAGAATCATCGTCATCAACTGATGTACTGGAAAAACTGTCATCCCATGAATCCCAGTCACTATCATCAAATTGGGCAAATGCAGCAGATGTGAATAAAAGTCCGAATGATAAAACTGCCGCAACTTTTACGATTTTCATTAAAAGTCCTCCTCCATGAAAATAAAGGCTGCCTAAATCTTTTGTTTAGACAGCCATGTCTGGTTGTTTATACTGTGGTGTAAGGTTTGACTTATTTACCTGTGTTCAAGAACTGTGATGTGAATACACGCTCTGGAATTTCCTTGTCAAGTTCAAGCTTTTTGATTGTTATGGTTGTTGAGTGACCTGTCTGAACATTTGTCATTCGTGTAGCCATGGTAATCGTATAGCCCTGTACATTCTTGATGACTGGAACTTCAAGTGTCTTGATGAGCTTTTCATTCTTGTCATACATCTCTGTGTATACAGGAACATATGTCGCCTTGTCTACCCATGTAATGCGGTAGCTGTACTGGCTGCTTTTCTTGTCATAAGGAACTTCCTTAATCTTGTAGCATTCGAATGTCGTTGCTCCGACTTTC
>JAFVDR010000138.1 GCA_017476165.1 Treponema sp.
GGATTCATTGGGAAGCAAAATATTAAAAGAACGCGGCATTTTTGGAGCGGCATCCGAAAAGGAAATCAATGTCGATAATGCAGGAATAATACTTCGTACAGATGGATATGTTTCCTGTACTGTAAATATAATTGATCATGTAAGACTCTCTTCTTTTTCTTCTGGTTTAGATTTTGATGCTGTTTTAAAAAAATCTCAAGGTGTTGATTCTCAATTGCAGCATTACATCCAGTTTGCTGCAAGTTATGATTTTGGCTATTTAACTTCTTCTGTCATGGAAGCTGGCAGTGGCATTAAGCTTTCTCTTCGTACTCATTTACCTTCCTTGTCTATGCTTGGAAAAATAAAAGAACTGACAGAGGATTTTTTTAAGAATGGCATTGTATGTTCAGCCCCGTTTGGATCCGGTGATTTCAATACATCACTTGGATCTTATTATGACTTTGCTTTGTGGAACTGCCAAAATGGATCTGAGTTTGATCAGACAGCTTCAATAGTTTCTGTTGGAAAAAGGCTTATTGATAAAGAGCGGGCTGCTCGAAAAGAATGCATGCTCCAGTATCCGAGCGAAATCCGAAACAAGCTTTTTCGTTCTCTCGCTGTTGCACGGTCGAGTCTTTTTATTTCTGTACGGGAAGCTATAGACATCATAAACTGTGTAAAATGGGGAACAGATTTGCATATTATAAAGGGTATAGCAGATTCTGAACTGCATGCCCTGCTTTATAGAATTCAGGAAGGACATCTTGAATATGTATTAAAGAACGGCAACTTTTCGTTTGAAGAAGATATAAAAAAATTCATGAAAAAAAAAGAGCGTTTACGGGCTTTAAATCTTCAGGAAGCATTTGAAGACATCTCTGTAGCTCTTTAAAATCAGGAGGTTGACATGACTAGTATGACTTTATCTCCACGTGCACAACGACTTCTTATTGCATTGGGACCAGACGAGGCTTTTAAGCGTATGGATAAGCAGCTAGAGCCTGAACATGTTTTGCTTGCGCTTGCACGTTCTGGAGATGGTCTGGGATATTTGACTCTGAAAGCTCTTCGTGTAAATATTCTGACGTTTCAGCTTGCTATTGAACAGCATCTTTCTGCAGATTCCAATACGATGGAAATGTACGCACTGGAAAATTCTCCGCGTCTTGATGCCATCATTGACGCAGCTTCCATTGAAGCTCAAATTCTGCATTGCGATTATATTGGCACGGAACATTTACTGCTTGCTTGCATAAAGGAAGCACGCTCTCTGTGTAATCAATATTTTTTTAAAGCTGAAATATCTATAGAGCAGGCTCGTTCCTGTGCTGCGGAAGTGGAACGAAAGGTTCCTTCTTCTGCAAAAATGCAGGTTTCTGAAAACTCTCCAAGTGGTCAGCCGTATATGGCAGATGGCAGTTCTCAGCGTCATGAAAGAAGTATCAGTCCGTTTCTTGCCCAGTTTACTCATGATTTGACACAGGATGCTTTTGATAATGCTTCAGATCCTGTTGTCGGACGACATCAAGAAATTGTGCGTTTGATTCAGATTTTAAGTCGGAGGACAAAGAATAATCCTGTTCTTGTTGGTGAACCTGGTGTTGGAAAGACAGCCATAATTGAGGGGTTTGCTCAATATATTGCACGCGGTGATGTACCAAAAGATTTGTTGAAAAAGCGTGTCCTGTCTTTGGATCTTGCCGCAATGGTTGCAGGAACAAAATATCGAGGTGAATTTGAAGAGCGCATGAAGCGTCTGATGAAAGAAGTGAAGGAATCAAAACACCTTATCCTTTTTATAGATGAGCTTCATACGGTAATTGGCGCAGGAGGCCCAGAAGGAGCTCTTGATGCAAGCAATATGCTCAAGCCTGCATTGAGCCGTGGTGAAATTCAAATTATTGGTGCAACAACGACAAAAGAATATCGAAAATACATTGAAAAAGATAGTGCACTGGCAAGGCGGTTTCAGCAGATAAAGGTTGCAGAACCTTCTGCAAAGGAGACGGAAGAAATTTTACTGGGACTGAAAAAGCACTATGAGGACTTTCATAGGGTTAATTATGATGATGGCGTAATCGAAACTATTGTAAAATATGCAATGCGGTACATTCCAGAACGATTTTTACCTGACAAAGCAATAGATATTATGGATGAAGCCGGTGCTGCAAAAAAAATTCAGGAAACACAGCGCCCTGCTGAATTTGAGGAACTGCAAAAGTCCATTGATTCCCTTTCTGAAGAAAAATGCCTGCTTGTCCAGCAGCAAAATTACGAAAAAGCGGCAATGGTTCGAGATCGAGTGCTGGAATTGAGACGTAGACTGGATGAATTCAATGCTCAGTGGAAGAGCAGAGAGTCCAGTATTCGTCTGCATGTTACAAAAGAAGACATAAACTCCATTATAAGCAGCATGACAGGAATTCCTGTCGATAATCTTGATGACGGTGAAACAAAGCGCCTTTTGCAGATGGAAAATTATTTGCATAAGGATGTTGTGGGACAGGATGAGGCGATATCTTTGATAAGTGGTGCTGTAAGGCGCAGTCGTGCAGGTGTTTCTTCATTAAAGAGACCTCTTGGATCTTTTATCTTTCTCGGACCTACGGGTGTTGGAAAAACGCAGCTAGCAAAGGCTCTTGCAAAATTTATATTTGGAACTGAAGATTCCCTAATCCGTGTAGACATGAGTGATTACATGGAAAAGCATAATGCTTCGCGTCTTGTCGGAGCTCCACCGGGATACATAGGATTTGATGAAGGAGGAATCCTTACAGAAAAAGTTCGGCAACATCCATATTCTGTTGTTCTGCTGGATGAAATTGAAAAGGCTCATCCAGATATCTTTAATCTTCTTTTGCAAATGCTAGAAGAAGGGGAACTGAAAGATAATCTTGGACACGTAGTAAGTTTTAGAAATACAATAGTAATTATGACAAGTAATGCAGGAGCTCGTCAAATTACGACAGAAAGCCGCATGGGCTTTTCGAATTTGGAAGATGGACTGTTGCCATATGAGGACATAAAATCGAGTGCAATGGAAGAATTGAAGCGGATTATGTCTCCGGAACTTCTGAACAGAATAGACGATGTCATTGTGTTTAATGCATTGAATAAAAAACAGGTGAGTGAGATTCTTGATATTCAGTTGCAGGAATTGGACTTGCGTCTGGCAGAAAAGGGGTTGTCGCTTGCTTTAAAACCGACAGCACGAGCGTTTATGGTTGACAATGGATATGAGCCGTCAATGGGGGCAAGACCAATGCGTCGCCTCATTCAGAGGAACATTGAAGATCAATTGGCAAACTTGCTTTTAAGTGGAAAAAGGGGACAGAGCAATCAAGTCATCATCGATATGGATAGTGAGGGGAAAGAGCTTGTCGTAAAATTTAAAAAGGTTCGTCAAGCTGTTGAAACATCGGAAGTGCCGTTATTAATCAGCCATAATGCATAGTTTAAAGAATAAGAGGTAATACAATGAAAGAATTTTTACAGTATGAAGTCATAAGAAATGATGCTTTGATGCTAGCACACAAAATTTATCAGGAAGATCATTTTGTTCCTGACATTATTTATGCCTCTTTGCGAGGCGGTGCATATATGGCAAATGTTTTGAGCGAATATTATAAAGTTGCATTGAAAGACCATAAGCCTATCCTGTATGCAGCTGTCGTTGCCAGATCTTATACGAATGTTCACATGCAGGATTCCGTAAGAATTGATGGATGGACATATTCCCCCGAGTATTTGCGTCCTGGCGATAAAATTCTTTTGGTTGATGACATTTATGATTCTGGAAGAACTCTGAATTATCTTGTTGGTGTACTTCTGGAAAAGGGAATTCCCCGTGAAAACATAAAAGTAGCTGTTCATGATTATAAAGTGTACACTTGGAAACGCCAACTTCCCATTCAGCCTGATTACTATTGTCGGAAATTTCTTATAGAAACTTCTGATCAGAATAATTGGATAAACTATTGCAGCCATGAAATGGTAGGCCTTACACAAGACGAGCTTGAAACAAATTATTATAAGCCTTACCCAGAACTACGGGCTGTTCTGGAGCCTATTTTTAAGAAATGAGCATATATGAGGAAAATCCTGTCTTTCATAGTATGTCTGTTCTTGAACCTCTGTTTTATATATGGATTTTCGGAGCGAGACATAATTAGTCCTGTTTCCGGCACATGGAATAATGTTCAGCCTCTCGTTCTAAATGTTGAAGATGGTACTGAAATTTATTATTCCATAACAGGAACAGATCCGCTTCGCTTTGGATTTGCCTATGATGGGCCTATTGTTTTAAGGCAAAAGGGGAATGTGTCTCTTGCCATTACTGCTGTTGATGAAAAAGGTGAACGGAAGGATTTTACTGTAGCATATACAGTGAAAGATGCTGCCGTTGCAGGAACTGAAAATATTGCAGCATTCGTTCAAGATATTATTGCTCATCCTTTGAAGCGTTATGTAAGTGGATCTGTTTTTTCCATACCTGAACATTTTAATTACTATATAGATGAAACAGGTGAACGTATTTTTTCGGGAACAGACCTTCATATATCTGAAAAGAACAATGTAGAAAGGTTCGTGCCCTTTACAGTAACAGACGGATCATTGTATTTGCATTTTGTATTGCAGATTGTTCCTCAACAAAACAGTATCCTTCATTCAAAAAAACTTCCGTTTTCAATAGACAACTGGAACATCATTAGTTTTTCATCTGCAAAATATGTCTACTCCGTTGATGATGGAGCTTGGTCATCGGATTTGACAGCCTTTTTGCTAGATCGATTGACGGTTCATACTATTCGTTGGAAAACGAATGCTGATTCAGATTCAGATGAAGAAATCTTTTCATATACGTTACCACCCATGCCGCAGCTTGTGAGTTCTGTAGAACCCTATGGGCAGGTTACTTTTTCATTGATGCCTGCTCCCAATGACATTGGCAACAGCATGAATTACAAAATCGGTAAGGTTCCGCAAAATCTTTCTTTAATTAGAATCGCCGATGGGCTGTATGATTCAATAACAATAGATGCTTTTAGTGGAGAAGAATTGACTTCATCTTTTTTTGCTGGTGTATATTATGATGGAGTGTATCAAGGTGCATTACAGCAGCAGGTGATAGTTGACAGACTGCCTCCATTGCCTCCTGTGCTTTCGGCATCGCAAAAAAAACATACCGTCCTCTGTGCCGATGCTGAAGAAGGTGCCGTTATTTTTTATTCTGTCAGCGATCCAATTGAATTTGATGCAGAAGACATTGCTTCAATGGAACCCCGTTTTGCAGATGCTAGGACAGGTGAATTCTTTGAGTTTTCAAAAGGAAAAATTACGCTTTCTTCTGTTTCAGAACAACCTACGTTCTATAAAGTTCAAGCATATGCCGTTGATCGGGCAGGAAATAAAAGCGAACTTTCAGAACTGCGCATCGTGGCAGATGAATATAATATCTATGTAAATCCTCTGTCTCTGACTTCTGATGAACGGGACGGAAGTTATGTACACCCATTTTCAACTTTGGAAGAAGCTGTTGCTGCAATGAATGGAATGCCGCATAAAAGGCTTCATATTATTGGAAATATTAGCGTTCAAGCCCCTGTTTCCATAACGACAGATTGTGATATAGTTGGCAAAAACAGCAGTCTTTTGTTCTCAGAACGAGCATACTTGTCTGTACAAAAAGCTTCTGTTTCCATAAAAAACTGTGCACTGTCAAAAAAATCATTTGACAAGGATGACAGACAATTCATTACAGTGGCAACTGGAAGTTTGCTTTTTGAAGACTGCCAGATTTCAGGACTCTTTGCTTCAGATGGAACGCTTGTACAAAGCTTTTCTTCTGCACTTGCATTTGACAATGCCAGTCTTACCATTCATGCTTCATCATATTCTTGCAACATCAAGGCTGTAGATTCTTCCATAACGGCGACTGATGTGAGGGTTGTCGCAGTTGGACATACCTGTGTAAATGTAAGTCTTTCCAATTCATCCTGTGCAATGAGTGGCGGTGTAACGGACATTTCTGCTCATATTGGACGTTCATTTGAATGCGTCATGAGTCATATTGAGCTTGAACATAATACTTTTAAGGCTTCTTTGGATGCATCACTGAAAAGACAAGGACTTGAAGCTGTATGGAAGGATGCAGATACAATAGATTATTCTCATGATAATGCAGTCTTGTATGGGGATTGTAAGGGAAGATGAAAAAAAATTTTATAATTGGACTTGATGAAGCTGGAAGAGGACCTCTTGCAGGTCCTGTTTGTGCAGGATGTGTTCTGTTGCCCGAAGATTTTCCCCTCGAGATGCTCAATGACAGCAAGAAGCTTTCGGAAAAAAAACGTTTGATGGCGGAATCTGTCATCAAGGATAAGTGCTGTTGGGGAATAGGGCTTGCTGAACATTATGAAATAGATGAACTGAACATTCTGCAAGCAAGCCTTTTGGCTATGAAGCGTGCATACACTGATATGCTGCAAAAACTTGCTGCGTGGTGCAAGGCTCAAAATATTGCTGAAATACAGGAAAAGGAGCTGTCTGCCATTACTGACGGACTGTTTTGCCCTGACATTTCATGTAATGTACGGAGTGAAGTTAAGGCTGACGGAACATATCCTGCTGTAATGGCAGCAAGCATCCTTGCAAAGACATGCAGGGATCGTATTATGATTGAATATGACAGCCTTTATCCGCGCTATGGATATGCACGACACAAAGGTTATCCGACCAAGCAACATAAACAAATATGCAAAGAGATAGGCCCGTCGCCCATACAGCGATTGTCATTTAAAATAAAGTAAGAAAACCTCGAAAAAAACAGGTGTTCGAGGTTCCCGTAAATTAATATTCAGACAAATTTACAGGTCGTTTTGAAGTGACATGAATGACTTTTCCCGTCTTTTTGAGTCCTTCTTCATTTTTTTCTGAATTTTTTTCGGCTACAAGGCGGCTTTCACCCTTGCGCCTGTAAATTTTCTTTCCGCTTCCGTGTGTTTCTGCATCTCTTGCTCCCGAACCAAAACGGGCTTCTTTTTCTGCTTTTTTTGCAGCATGGATTTTTGCTTTTTCCTTTCTGTCTTTTTCAATAAAATTGAGGGATAATTCCATTCCGCTCAAGAACTGTTGCATGTCATCTGCGAATACAACAATTGCACGTCGATCATCTTCTCCGTCTTTGATCTTGCTTTCTACAATTTGAAGAAAAACATCGCCATTTCGATTTTCTTTTACATTAAAAAAATAAGAACGATTGTCCAAATTTACCTGATTCGTGTAAAGTTCTCCACGTATTCCCATAAAGTCCTTCCTTGATAATGTCCTTGGATTTTATATGTGGGCACCTCAAAACTGATGTTTTTGAGGTCTCCATGTACATTTAAATGAATGTGTGAATTACTTTTGACAAAATAGCATGTTTTGAAACTTAGTTCAAGAGGTAATTTCAAGAAAATAATGACAAACGTGCCAATAGACGAAAACGTCAATAGACAGTAGACGAAACCGTCAATAGACAGTAGACGAAACCGTCAATAGACAGTAGACGAAACCGTCAATAGACAGTAGACGAAACCGTCAATAGACAGTAGACGAAACCGTCAATA
>JAFVDR010000139.1 GCA_017476165.1 Treponema sp.
CTACGGGGAAGATTCTTTCAGGGCACAGCATGTAAACCTGCAGAAAAATATGAACATCGCAAGGAAACTTGCCTTGAATCTTGCCAAGATTTATAAAAACAAAAATTCCCCGAAAACCCCGATGTCTCACATCATGTTTGATTGTCTCATGAATCCAAAGCATTTATTGGCTGTCTTAGGCAAAAACTGATTTCCGTGCATTTTCTGCACCCCTCTTGACTATTTTTGAAAAATGACAATAATAAAGCTCATAGACAAAGATGTCTTGAACAATCGTTCAAGGCGTCTTTTTTTTTCGACAATGGTGTCGTATTTCCTGGGAAACCTGTCTTTCCAGGAATGCGGCACCTTTTTTTATTTTCAGGAGGTTTTATGGACTCTATGTGGGGTGTATGGTACTTGATTGGTGCAGCACTGGTATTCTTCATGCAATGCGGTTTCGCAATGGTCGAAACAGGATTTACACGGGCAAAAAATGCAGGAAACATCATTATGAAAAACCTTATGGATTTTTCCATAGGAACACCGATGTTCATGTTCATCGGATTCTGCTTAATGATGAGTGAAAATTATTTCTTTGGCATAATCGGAAAACCAAACTTACAGCTTTTTACACAGTTCGAAAGCATAGACTGGTCAAGCTTTGTCTTTAACCTAGTATTCTGCGCAACGGCCGCAACCATTGTTTCTGGTGCAATGGCAGAACGAACCAAATTCAGTGCATACTGCATTTACTCTGCAATCATTTCGGCTGTCGTGTATCCAATCGAAGCCGGATGGGTATGGAATTCTTCGGGATGGCTTGCGAAGCTCGGATTCACGGATTTTGCAGGTTCGGCTGCAATCCATTCAGTTGGAGGCTGTGCAGCCTTAATCGGTGCAATCTTTTTAGGTCCCCGCATTGGCAAATACACCTATGGCAAAGATGGAAAGGTAGTTGCCGTGCACGCATTCCCCGGACACTCGCTGCCACTGGGAGCATTGGGAACATTCATCCTGTGGTTTGGATGGTACGGCTTTAACGGTGCAGCATGTACGCAAATGTCAGGAATCGGAGGACTTGCAGCAGTATTCACGACAACAACCATTGCACCTGCCGTTGCCTGTGTTACAACGATGATTTTTACATGGATTAAAAACGGCAAGCCTGATGTTTCCATGACGCTCAATGCATCTCTTGCAGGACTTGTTGCCATAACAGCACCATGCGCCACAACAGATGCATTCGGAGCATTAGTCATAGGAATCGTTGCAGGAATCATTGTCGTTCTTGTCGTAGAACTTCTTGACCTAAAGCTTCACATAGATGATCCTGTAGGTGCGGTTGCAGTCCATCTAGCAAACGGCATCTGGGGAACACTTGCATGCGGGCTTTTCAACTGCGGACAGGCTTGCCGCGAAGCAGGAACACTAGGACTTTTTTACGGTGGGGGATTTCACCAACTGGGAGTACAGGCATTGGGAGAATGCTGCATTCTTGCATGGACAACTGTCACCATGCTCATTACATTTAGCCTTATCAAGCGGTTTCATGGATTAAGGGCAAGTGCCGAAGAAGAAATCATAGGTCTTGACAAGCTGGAACACGGCATTGAATCGAGCTATGCAGGATTTGCAACAGTGCTTACGGGTGAAGAAAAGAAAGAGGTTGCCGAAATTGCAGGTCAGACGACCGCAGGCATTGAACAGGCAATTCCAGTTGCAGACTATTCAAAGTACGCTCCAAACAAAAATGCAAGTGGCGAAAGTACATTCAAAAAGGTTGTCATCATTACTCGTCAGTCCAAGTTTGAAGAGCTTAAATCTGCACTGAACGACCGAGGAGTGACAGGCATGACCGTTACTAACGTTCTTGGCTGTGGAGTGCAGCATGGAAAAACGGAAAAGTACAGAGGCGTTCCCCTTGACATGACACTTTTGCCAAAGATAAAGGTTGAAACGGTGGTTTCAAAAATACCAGTGGACATGGTTATAGAAGCTGCACAAAAGGCATTGTACACAGGTCACATTGGCGATGGAAAGATTTTTGTATACAATGTAGAAAAAATTGTAAAGGTTCGTACTGGTGAAGAAGGCTTTGATGCCCTTCAGGACTAAGCAAACAGGCAATAGCCCCAAAAGTCAAGCCTAAAATGAACCTGCTCCTCGGAATTATTTCCATACGGGATTTTTCGAGGACAGGTGTCCGATGAGGCAGTCAAAGGACTCTGTCCTTAAACACATGGCAAAATGTCTGGATGACAAAAATAAGTAATTTTTTTTCCAAAAGCACTAAACTAAAAAAAGAAAAAGCTATATACTACTAAAGTTAGCTTAGTATAACTAAAAACAGGAGCATACGATGGATATAGCGGAAATAGATGAAAATGGAAAGGGATTGCTTTTTTTTGGCACAACGACAGTAAAAAAGATTGAAAAAGTAAAGGGTCAGCCTAATGTCTATTTGCTTGAAACCACGGCACTTCTTGAACGGACAACACAGAAAACGCCACAGGCAGGACAATTTTATCTTATAAAAAGTGCAAAGTCTAACGTCAATTACAACCGCCCTATCAGCGTGTACCATGCACAGGACAGAATGAATGCAGACGGCAAAAAAGAGATTGACATTCAGTTTATGATACTGGAAAAAGGAAGAGGCACTCAGGAACTCTGCCACCTGTATCAGGGTGAGCAGATGCAGATTATCGGACCGCTTGGAACACCATGGCCGCAACCAGAATCGGATGAACTTGAAAAAATCTGCATTGTCGGTGGTGGCATTGGAGTTGCACCCGTTGCAAACTTTGCTTCTACACTTCCAGCCAAGTCATACGATTTTTACGCATGCTTTAAAAGCGGTTCCTACGGTCTGGATTACGTGCAGGCAAAAAACCTTAGGATAACGACAGACGATGGTTCCGTAGGCATCAAGGGAATGCTCCCTGTTGCATTGACAAAAGAAGCAGTTTTGAACGCTGGCTATAAAGTCATCTATGCATGCGGTCCTACACCTGCATTGAACTATGTAAAGAACCTTGCTGCCGAAGTGGGCATAAAATGCTGGATAAGCATGGAACATAGAATGCTGTGCGGATTGGGAGCATGTCTTGGCTGCACCATCGAAACAACTCAAGGACTAAAAAGAGTGTGCAAGGACGGACCTGTTTTCGATGCTGCTATTTTGAATTTTCCAAAGCCAGCACCACGCAGAATGCCTCTTTGTCCAGAGACAGAGCCTGACATCAGCATTGACATTGCAGGAGTTCATTTTGAAAACCCAACCATTGCCAGTGCAGGAACATTTGCCTTCGGGCAAAATTTCCGTGGATTGTCAGATGTATCGGCATGGGGAGGCATCGCATCAAAAGGATGTACGCTAGAGCCCCGCATCGGGAACAAGGGGGAACGCAGTCTGGAAGTCGCAGGCGGCAACATGAACTCGATAGGTCTTCAGAATCCAGGGATTCCGACATTCATAAAGGAACTGTTGCCAGGCATGATGAAGCTTGGCCCCGTAGTTATTGCAAATCTTGCAGGAAGCGACATTGAATCGTATGTAGAAGGAGCAAAGCTTTTGGACAAAACCGACTGCAACATGATAGAACTGAATATCAGCTGTCCAAACGTAAAAGCTTCAGGACTTGCATGGGGTCTAAGTGCGGAAACAGCATATTACTGCGTATCCTCTGTCAGGGCTGTCACAAGGAAACCTTTGATGGTAAAGCTTTCGCCCAATGCCCCAGACAACCGCCCAATTGCAATTGCATGCATCAAAGCAGGTGCCGATGCCATAAGCCTTATCAACATGGTTCATGGAGTTGCCATTGACATTGACAAGGGCAAACCTTTCTTTAACAATGTCCATGCAGGATACTCTGGTCCAGGGTTAAAGCCCCTTGCCCTAAGAATCGTGTATGATGTCATAGAAGAAATCAACAAGCTTCCACCAGACAAGCGTGTCCCCGTTGTTGGAATCGGAGGCATTTCGACATGGCAGGATGCAGTTGAATTCATCATGGCAGGAGCACACGCCGTTGAAATTGGGCAAGCCAAGTTTACGAATCCTCATGTTGCCATTGACATTGTAAATGGACTCAAAGCATTCATGAAATCGCATGGATACAAGAACCTTGCAGAAATGCGCGGCATAGCACAAGTCAAGCATATTTCGGAAACTGGTTCGGGAAACGAAAAAACACACTATGCAGAATTAAAGAACATGATTTTGCAGGACAAGCCAATCGTTCCGAACTTATCGAAACAAGCTTAAAGAAAAGGTAACTGCGTGAATTTTGTCCTTGGTTCAAGGTAGTCATGATGCAAGGTGCTGATTTACATCCACGCCACAACACATTATACTGGATGCAATGCAGTTTATTGATTTTCATACACACATATATCCAGAAAAGATTGTTTTGCACGCTACAGAATATCTGAGCGATACATTCGGAAAAGACGCAGAGTGGCCGGGCAGCACCGAAAACTTGTTGATTTTCGGCATGGCCGCAGGCATTTCAAAATTTGTTGTACTGCCTGTTGCAATGAAGGAATCACAGGTTCGCAAAATAAATGAATTCGTTATAGGAGAAGCATCTCAATACGAACAAATCATTCCGTTTGGAGCACTTCATGCCGCGCAGAATAATATTATAGAAGAAATTGACTTTATGAAACAGGCTGGAATCAAGGGCATAAAGATTCATCCCAATCAGCAAGGATTTGCACTCGATGACAGCCGACTCTTTGATGCATACTCATATCTTTCAGAGTTGGGCATGCCCATTCTGTTCCATTGCGGTGACCTCCATTCAGACTTGTCAAATCCTCCTCGGCTCAAGAAAGTCATCGCGCAGTTTCCAAGACTCAAGATTGTGGCAGCACATTTTGGAGGATGGCAGGTGTTTGATCAGGCTTACGACTTGCTCAGAAAGGAAAACATACATTTTGACATGTCCAGTTCAATGTACATCATGGGGCTAAAAAAGACTGCAAAGTTCATCCGCCACTATGGCGCGGAAAAGATTTTCTTTGGAACAGACTTTCCTCTATGCGACCAATCCGCAGAAATAGAACGGTTCCTTATGCTTGACATTCCCGACACAGACAAGGAGCGCATAGCATACCAAAATGCTGCCGAGTTTCTGGAAATATAAATGAAAGCCGCAGACAAAAAGTCATGACACAAAACTCTCTGATTCCATTTGACTAAAACATGATATAAGTATAATATAGCTGACATAACCGGGGTGGTTTTGCAAATGCAAAGCCTGAGATTACACCCGCATGAAATTCCGTATGGAATTTCCAACCTGATCCGGATAATACCGGCGGAGGAAGGCATGAAATTTAATAAAATCATTTCATCAACCGTTTTCATTACCGTATGTCTGTTTGCAGCAACAAGCTGCAAGTCTAAAAATGCCACTGCAGAAAAAACAACTTCCACAGAAGTGACTGTGCCTGAAAGACTAAAAGAAGTAGTCGTCTATACATACGACAGCTTTGCAGGAGAATGGGGACCTGGACCAGAACTGACGGAAAAGTTCGAGGCAAAGACAGGATACAAGCTCACCCTCATTGACTGTGGAGATTCCATTCAGGCATTCAACAGGGCTGTTCTTGAAAAAGATGCACCACAGGCAGATGTCATCATCGGCATAGACAACAATCTTGCTTCACAGGCACGCGCATCAGGAATCCTTGCTGAATACGAACCAAAGGATGCAGCTGCTATCATTGATGAAAATCTTCGCAGGGCATTGGGCAACGACAAGCTCCTTACCCCGTATGACTACAGTCACTTTGCAATGATTTACGACACGCAAAGTTCCGTGCCGGCACCGAAATCTCTCGAAGATCTTGCAGCAGACACATACAAGAAGAAAATCATCCTTATGGATCCACGCACTTCAACACCTGGATTGGGATTCTTGGCATGGACAGTATCAGTGTTCGGCAATGACTATGAAACCTACTGGAACAAGCTTAAAGCAAATGTTCTTTCCATGACTTCTGGATGGAGCGAAGGTTGGGGAATGTTCATGAATGGCGAAGCACCACTCGTCATAAGCTATACGACAAGCCCAGCCTACAATGTGGAATACGAAGACAACGACAGGTTTGTTGCCCTTGTATTTGACGAAGGTCATGTACAGCAGGTAGAAGGATATGGTCTTTTAAAAGGTGCACAGAACGAAAAAGGTGCAAAAGTTTTTATGGACTATCTTATTACAGAAGAAGCCCAAAGCATTCTTCCTTTAACGCAGTGGATGTATCCGGTAAACAAACAGGTTGCACTGCCAGAAAGCTACAAAAAAGCAGCTCCTGTTCCCGCAAAAACGCTGGCAACAGACAGTGCTGCAACAGAAAAGGCAGTATCAGCCATTCAGTCATTACTGTCACAATAAGACACAGCACCGTTTCATCATGAAGCATCCCATTCAATACAGCATTTGCTCAATTGCAATTATCCTGTTCTGTATTGTTACACTGGCATTCATTCTTCCGCTCGGGCAAGCAATCTCACCGTTGTTCGGAAGCATGACCGGTGTTGCAAATGCTTCATATCAACACACATCTGGCTATACTCCCTCTGCCATCGCGCACATCATTGCATACACACTGAAAGAATCCATTCTGTCTGTTGTCATAGCATTGATTGTCGGCATACCTGCTGCATATTTTGTTTCGCACAAAAAAATATGGATATGCGGGATTCTTTCATCCCTTGCAGCTGTACCTTTATGCATTCCTCCCCTCATCATTGCATTGGGATACATTGCTACATTTGGAATGGCAGGTTCTGTCAACAAACTGCTCATGACAGTATTCCACTTGCAAGCACCACCCATCACATTTCTGTATTCGTTTTGGGGCATCGTCATTACCCAAGGCTTTTATAATTTTCCCATAATCATGAAAACGGTGGCTGACTCATGGGAATGTCTGGATACAAATCAGGCAGAAGCCGCAGCCCTATTGGGAGCTTCGCGATGGAGAATTTTCAGGACAATAACAGTATTCCAATTGTTTCCGTCCATTGCTTCTGCAAGTATTCCTGTGTTCATGTACAGTTTTTTTTCCTTTATGATTGTCCTCATGTTTGGTACAATCGGAGGCACAACACTGGAAGTTGCCATTTATCATGCAGGACGGAGCATCCTGAACTTTCATTCGGTAGCAGTCCTTGCAAGCATTGAAACGGCAACAGCGCTGTCTATTCTTGTTGCGTACAGTCTGCTTGAACAAAAGACATTACACAGGTATGGAATATCTTTCATTCAAGCAAGCCGTTCAAAAACAAAAGTGACAAAAAAAGAACTGATTTCCGCAATCATTTTTTTTTCTGTCATTGCAGTCTTTTTCCTTGTTCCTCTGCTGTCCATCGCAATTAGCTCTTTTTCCACAACAGGTGCAAAGCAATTGACATTCACTCTTTCGCGGTGGAAAAAAATATGCACTGCAAAAAGTTTCTATGCGGCAGTAAAAAACACGTTTGTTACGGCAACCTGTTCTTCTATACTAAGCACCGTAACAGGCCTTGTCTATGCACTGTTCCTGCGTGTAAAGAACAACACGAGAAAACATCCTGTGATGAACAGCATGCTCTGCACAGTCCCCCTGTTGCCAATGGCTGTATCATCAGTCGTTATGGGCATAGGCATGACACTGCTCATCAAACGGGGAAATCCAGTTCACCTTATCCTCATGCAATCTGCACTGGCTGCTCCGTTTGCTTTCAGACAGCTCTATGCGCCTCTTAATGCCATTCCGCAAGACACCATTGATGCAGCACGAATGCTTTCAAAACGCGGCGCAGACATTGTTTTTTCCATACTCATCCCCTATTGCAAAACAAACATCATAAGCGCACTGGGTTTTTGTTTTGCCATCAGTGCCGGGGACGCAACGCTGCCGCTCGTATTGGCAATCCATAAATTCGATACATTGTCCCTGTACACCTATCGGCTGGCAGGAAGCTACCGTTTTCCTGAAGCCTGTGCATGCGGACTGCTGCTAGGTGCCCTCTGCATGACAGTGTTTTCTCTTTCCCATAAAAAAAATCCTACAAAGGAGAGATACCAATGAGCTACTTGCAGTGCATGAAGTTATTCAAACAACAAAAAGACTTTACGTTGGACATTTCCTTTTCCATTGAAAAGGGACATTTTGTAAGCATCGTCGGTCCAAGCGGAAGTGGCAAATCGACCATTCTCAGAATCATTGCAGGACTTACGGAAAGCGACAGTCCCGATACAGCCATACTGCTTGATAATACTGACATTACAAAGCTTCCTCCCGGAAAACGTGAATGCGGAATGTGCTTTCAAAACAGTTCTCTTTTTCTGAACATGACCGTTCAAGACAACGTAGGCTACGGATTGCGATGCAACGGAGTCAGCAAAAAGGAAAGTCGGCAACAGGCAGTTGAATTCCTAAAGATAGTCAGAATGGAATCATTTGCAACACGATTGCCGGAGACCTTAAGTGGAGGCGAAGCCCAACGAGTCTCTCTTGCAAGAACACTCATCGTACATCCGAAACTTGTCTTGCTCGATGAACCATTGAGTGCACTCGACGTTCACTTGCGGAAAAACCTTGCAGAAGAAATCAAAAACATGCAGAAAAAACTCGGCTTTACGGCAATCATGGTGACACATGACTTAAACGAGGCAAAAATGATGAGCGACTGGATTATTGCAATAAAAGATGGAACAAAAGAATGGGAAGGCAAAAGCGGCAGCTTTAATACTCAAATTCTCTACCAATCTTCATCCGACGTTTCATTTCATACATAAGGGAATCTGCTCTCTGCTGAGCTTCTGTAAAATCATCTTTTGAATGTGGAGTAAAAAACACATATCCGTATGCACAGGAAAACTCCAATTCCGTTCCTTTATGGACAGCTTCGAGTTCCTCAAACTTTTTTAGGTTCGCAGAGACTTCTTCTTCATTGCTATGGCGGCAAAAGCAAATGAATTCATCACCGCCAATGCGGAACACAGTACCGTCTTCGGAAAATGCCTGCGTAAGGCATTCACAAAATGTATTGATAACCTTGTCGCCAAATAAGTGTCCTTTTGAATCATTGAGTTTTTTCAGGTTGTTCATGTCAAACAAAAGCAGGCAACAGTTTATCATGCCGTCTTTTTCCTGATCAAATTTTTCAATGAGCGAAAACCAAGCCGTCTTGCTGGCAACACCCGTATTAAAATCGACAAAGGCAAGCTTTTGATACAGCATGGCCTGCTGTATAGCCTTGTATTTATCCATTGTCTTTTGGTTTGCAATAAACAGAAATGACGTAAACATAAAGATGACGCCCACGTTCATGACAAGGCTTCCATACGACCTGTTGAAATGTCCGATGATTATAACGACAAAAACAATAACGCTCAAAAGCATAAAGAAATTAAACATCTTTTGCCGTTGTTTCGTATGGAAAAAGTTTCCGGTATTGACAAGATATGTAATGTACACGCAAAAACCCACGCTAAACAGCTGCAGAATATACATGGAATTGTACAGCTGCAAGATTCCGGCCAGCTGAAGGACAATGACAATAAGAGATACGCACTGGCTGATTAATATAAACGCCTCAGAAACCTTTTTCTTAGATGGAACTACAATATCCCGCACAACGAGTATTGCCGAAAGCAGAATGAAGTGCTGGTTCAAATATTCAAGGCACCAGTGCACACCCTGATTCCGAATGATAAACTGCAAGAGTTTCGACTCTTCAAGAATCCATAACCCAAAGAAAAAACAAATGTAACACAGATGAAGCAGCGTTTTGTCTTCTGAAAAATTGCGTTTATACATTTGACTCAGAAAAAAACAGATGATGCTCATTATGAGCAGCAGGACACCTAAAAACAGCTTGTCCATCCGATCAAGAAAAAGCTTGACCAAAATTTCCTGATGCGTACCGATATAGATACTGTCATATTCACCTGCATATTTTTTTCCTACAGGAGTAAACGAAAGACACATTTCGCCATTCTTAACAGGAGGAAGCTCTACAATATGGTAAAAAGACCGGTAGTCTTCAAGCCACGATGGATTGCCAGTAACGGAATACTCGTAAAGCACTCTTCCGTTCAAGGAAAACTGAGCAGTCTGATGATGAGTGTAAAAGCATATTTCCTGAGGATATTCGCCTGCATAAAAATGATAAATGCGCGTTATCGGTGATTTTTTTGCAGGAATGACGGCAGGCAACGATGTAATATAGTGCTCCGTACCCGTTTCGTCATAATAGTACCATCCTGTATTACAGGTGGAAGCTTGAGGTAACGTAAAACTAAGAGGTGCATTGCGAGATTTAACAACAACAAATAAACCGATACACATAAAAAAGAAAAAGAGATATCGAAAGTAATATTTTAAAATGTGTTTTATGATATCGGACATATTTTTTCTATTATACATGCAAATATTGCTAAAAACAAGAGCATTCTTTACTATTGAAATAATCAAAATTTCTTGCAGGGATTGGTAAAATACAAGATTTTTGATACTATACATACATTATGAGACTTCACAGATACACTTTCATCCTATTGCTGGCAGCGGTATTATCCGCACCAGTCTCTGCAAAAGGCTTTTTCAGCAAGCTTTTTGGAAAAAGCAGCACTACCGCAAGTGGCACTGTCGGTGCAGACAGGGAACAGCTTTTGCTTGTGTCTGAAAGCGACATGAACAATGCCGCAAAAGAACAGTACGAACAGGTTTTGAGCGAAGCAAAAGCTGCAGGAACTCTGAATACGGACAAAAACGTATACGACAAAGTGCAGGCAGTCGCTCAGAAACTCATTGCACAGACGGGGACATTCCGTACTGACGCAAAATCATGGGACTGGCAGGTAAACGTCATAAAAGACGATACCGTCAATGCATGGTGCATGCCGGGTGGTAAAATCGTTGTCTATACGGGTATCATAGATTCTCTTTCTTTGACAGACGGGGAACTTGCTGCCATCATGGGACACGAAATTTCACATGCCCTTAAGGAACACAGTAGGGAACAGTCAAGCAAGCAGTACATACAGCAGACAGGTCTTGCCGTTGTTTCGCAAGTTACGGGGTTAAGCCAGACAGGGCAAACTGTACTTGCACTGGGCATGCAATATGGAGTAACGCTGCCCTTCAGCAGGGAATGTGAAACAGAGGCAGACAATATGGGTACAGAATTGATGGCACGTGCAGGATATGATCCTCACGAAGCAATTAATGTCTGGAACAAAATGAATGCCCTTTCTAGTGCGTCAGTGCCAGAAATTCTTTCAACGCACCCTTCAAATGATTCACGAATCAAAAACCTTACGGCTATTGCAGAAAAAGTATATCCACTGTATCAGGCTGCAAAGAAATAAGGCACACCTACACTAGCAATCCTGCAATCAGAGGCAACAGTTGCTTGTCGGCAGGAAGCCATTTTACGCTGTGCAATTCTCCTTTGCACAGCCAACGAGCAGCTTCATGTTCTCGGAGCGTCAAAGATCCTGACTGAACGCTGCACCAAAAACAATCCATCACCAGATGAAAATCTGGATAATCCCATTCCACGGTAGCAATGAGACGGTCTGGCTCAATGGCAGTATCAAGTTCTTCCTTTATTTCCCGCACAACAGCAGTTTCAGGGGATTCTCCAGATTCTTGTTTGCCACCTGGAAATTCCCACCAGTCTTTCCACGCACCGTATCCGCGTTGCGTGGCAAAAATGCAGGGAACACAGTTATGCAAAGCATGAATGATGGCCGCAGAAACTCGAACTGTCTTTTTTTGAGCATTTGTGCATGAAGACTGCACGGTTACCGATGCCATAAAACCCGTTTGGGATCTTTTACAAGGAGAACAAGTAACCAGATAGTCATCGCAAGTACAATGACCGACATGCCTAAAAAAGCATCGTTCAGCATTTCAGAAGCAGAGGGTGAAAAGTAGGATGATCTCTGCTCAATATACTCAAAGACTGCATCAACAAGCCACATGAGGGATGCTCCCCAAAACAAATAACACAGCACGCAAACCTTAAGCTGTCGGGCTTTCTCACTTGCATACCACGTGAGCGTTGCCACAACAGCCGCCATCAACGTCAACAGTAATGTCATTTTTGAGCAGCTCCTCCTTACAGCAATGGCACTGATGCATGCATGGCAGAAGATTCGTCTCTTTTACTAGTTTGTTGTACGCGAGCCATAACAAACGACATGACACCCCATACTGCTGTTACAAAAGCAGCCATGGCAACGCCCACCGTAGCCATTTCATGAAGCATCGCTTCTGCATCTGCGGGATTTCCAACCGCAGTCAGAAATGGAAAAAACGGCTGAATTTCTCCGTGCCAAAAATGTTCAAAGGCCAAAAGAGCTGATCCACCCCAAAGCAAGCTGCTCAGCCTTTTGAGCTTTTTTGAAAAAGGCTCTTTATTGACTGCTACAGAACCAATTTCCTCAACGAAAGTCTTTCTTTCCCTTCTTTCCAGAATCTTGGTTGCAATCGTTACAGCCACAGCCTCTGCAACAGGAACAACAAAACATGACATAGACATTCCCCCTATAATTTTGTTTCTATTTTTTCAAACGCCAGTCGTGGATACACATCTTCTTTGACAAAGATTGTGCCGCAGTGAACAAAACCAAGCTTTGCAAGCATGGTTTGCATGACGGTATTGTCTTCATGGGTATCAATGCGGAGATGTTTACATTGTGCAAACGCCCAGTTGAGACAGAACGTCCCAACTCCCTTTACAGAGCCATCAGAAGCAATTCGGTGAACAACACCATACGGTGAATCGAGCAGCCATGCCCCATCTGAAATAGTCCGATAGGCAGGCTCTATGTCCATTCCCTGCACAAAGAAAAAAGTGCCTGCAATCCTGCCTTCATCGTCCAAGCAAACATAGCTGTTGCCATCCTGTATGTCAGCATGAATCAAAGATTCCGGTGGCCAATTGGTGGATCCCCACTGATTCGGATTTCCATGGTTCGCCATGAACTGTCTGGCATAGGAATATATGTCCATTATCCTGTCAAAATCCTGTTCAGTAGACTTTCTAATCGTCATATTCAACCATCACGCAAAAGAATTGTAAGTCAGTTTAACAGCATAAAGCAATTCATACCAACCTTCATTCATAAAAGTATAATAGAACAAAGACGGAAAAACAAGCATCTCGGTGAATTTCTGTTTTTGACATTGCATGAAAAAAAATAGTATGATACACCTTATATATGGGCATCTTAAAAACAGTTTCTGTCTGCTGTGCCATATTCCTTGTTTCAATGGTGGCCGCATTTTCCTCTGACTTTTCCCCGAATCCAGCATGGAAAGACAAAGGCTACTCTGCCATCATGTATGACAATACAAACGGATTGCCGACTTCTGAAGCAAATGCCATTGTTGAAACAGAAGAAGGATTCATCTGGATTGGCAGCTACAGCGGCCTCATCCGCTATGATGGCAGAACATTTGAACGCATTAATTCTGCAGAAACAGGCATTGCAAATGTCGTAAGCCTGTTTGCAGACAGTAAAAACCGCCTCTGGATTGGAACAAATGACAGCGGTGCTGTTGTTTTGGAAAACAATACGTTCCGCTCGTACAGCAAAAAAGACGGGCTGCCATCGCTATCAATACGAGCCATAACAGAAGACAATGATGGAACCATATATCTCGCAACAACGAGGGGAATTGCCATTGTGGACAGCCAGAAGAATTTGACAGTCCTCGATGAGCCAAAAATAAAGGAAGAAACAATACTTTGCCTTCAAGCAAGTGCAGACAGTACAATATACGGCACAACCAGAACGGGAATGGTATTCACCATTCGCAACAAAAAGCTTGCAGAATCATATTCCTCAAATGAACATGACGTAGTAACGATGTATTCGATATTTCCCGATCCCAATGCTCCTGGAAACGTCTACATTGGAACAACTGGTTCGGAACTCTATTACGGGAGACTGAAAGACGGCTTGCAGGCAATGAAAAAAATTTCAGCCGCACCTCTGTACCACATCAATGCAATTGCAAATGTCAACGGCATGATATGGATAAACTCCGACAGGGGCATAGGAGTGCTTCAAGACAATACAGTCGTGCCGCTGCAGGACATTCCGATGACGACATCCGTTGAAAAAATGATGGTGGACTATCAAGGGAACCTGTGGTTTGCTTCGTCTCAACAGGGAGTCATGAAAATTGTTCCAAACTTCTTTGCCGATATTTTCAAGCTCCATGGCATTGAAAGCGAAGTTGTATATACCACCTGTATCCAAGGCGAAAAACTCTTTATTGGAACAAAGGGCAAGGGCCTTATAGTGCTTGAAGGTCAAACGCTCAAAGATTCCATTCCCATTTTACATGCACGCACGGCAACAGGCACGGAACTGAACGAAAACGACTTGCTCACCATGCTCAGCAACTGCAGAATCCGTTCAATCATAAAAGACAGCAAAGATAGACTGTGGTTCAGCACCTACAGCAACAACGCACTTGTTCAATACGACAGGGGCATCGTGACAGTCTTTTCACAGGCAGAAGGATTGCCTTCAAACCGAGTCAGAGCAGTCTGCGAACGCACAGACGGAAGTTTTATGGTGTGCTGTACAGGAGGTCTTGCCATCATAAAAGACAATACCGTAACAAGCATATATGGAGAAAGTTCCCACATCGGCAACACGGAAATACTAACTGCAGCCCAAATGAACAGTGGCGACATGGTAGTCGGCACGGACGGCGGCGGCATATACATAATCGGCACGGATGGAACTGTATCCCATATCGGCAGTGAACAGGGGCTGTCCTCAGACGTTATTCTACGCATAAAAAAAGACATTTCCAAAGAACTGCTGTGGATAATCACCAGCAATTCCATTGCATACATGACAGAAGACCTCGCAATAACGACAATAAAAAATTTCCCCTACTCAAACAATTTCGACATATACCAAAACAGCAAGGGTGATGTATGGATATTAAGCAGCAACGGCATTTATGAAGTGCCTGTCGCCCAACTGCTACAAAACAAAGAAATTACGCCGCTCCATTACGGCATACACGATGGTCTTTCCTGCATTGCAACAGCAAATTCATACAGTGCGCTTGCTCCAGATGGAAACTTATACATGGCAGGTTCCACAGGCATTGCAAAAGTGAACATTGAACAAACTACCGAAGAATTCAGCACCCTCAAAATGACAGTACCCTTTATTGCTGCAGATGGAACATTCATCAATCCCGATGAATCAGGCAGATTCATCATTTCACCAAGCGTAAAAAAACTAACAATATATAGCCATGTCTTTAACTATTCACTCTTGAATCCGCAGGTAAAATATTGTCTGTGCGGTTTTGAAACAGTGGCAACAGTGATAAAAAGCAGCGATATAACGCCCATACACTACACAAACCTCAAAGGCGGAGAATACCACTTTGTCATGCAGCTGCAAACATCTCAGGGACAAATCATCAAATCCATAGATATTCCCATAATAAAGCAGCCTGCTGTATGGGAGTCCGTACTGGTGCGATCAGTCTGCATGCTTGTTATTGCAGCCCTCGTACTGAGCATTGTCAAAATCTACATAGACTATCGGACGCATTCGTTCTTGAAAAAAGAACAGGCACAGAAACAGCTCATCCGCGAAATTGTAGAAGCCTTTGCAAAAATCATTGACATGAAGGACAAGTACACCAACGGCCATTCATTCAGAGTTGCAGAGTATACAGCCATGCTCGCCAAGGAATTGGGCTACGATGAAGACACTGTAAGCAAGTATTACAACATTGCCCTTTTGCATGACATAGGAAAGATAGGCATTCCACCAGAAATTTTGAACAAACCGAAACGGTTGACAAAGGACGAATTCAAGATAATAAAAGCACATACGGAACTTGGTTACGAAGCCCTGAAGGACATCAGCATCATGCCGGAACTGGCAATTGGAGCTGTAGCACATCACGAACGTCCCGATGGAAAGGGATATCCCAAAGGACTGAAAGGAAACGAAATTCCACGTGTAGCCCAGATTATTGCAGTTGCAGACACATTTGATGCAATGTATTCAGACAGACCGTACCGCAAGCGAATCTCATTAAGCCGGGCTCTATCGATCATGAAAAAAGCCAGCGGAACACAACTGTCAAGTGATGTTGTCAGTGCGTTCCTTCGTCTGGTTGATAAAGGGGAATTTAAAATAAATCAGGCAAAATAACTGTATTTCTTAAGCCATTCTTCATAATCGGCTTCTGTCACGCAGTTTTCGAAATCAAAGATTGCATTTTCAATATCATCCGTTCCGCCTGTCTGAGACATCAGTTCATACATAGACTGTAAACGTTCATATACCTTTTCAGCTTCTTCTTTCATGCTTCTATTTTCTAACACTGTAGCAATTTTTGCAAGGTGTTTTTAAAAATTAGTAGAAAAAACAAAAGGAGACAGTTTTATGTTTAAAGAATTAAGTATCAGCAAGATAAAAAAATTATCACAAGCTGAACGTCAGCAATATTGGAATAATTATTTTTCCCATATTGCACAGCAGAGGTTTGACAGTGAAATGGAAATCAGGCAACAGGAGATGGACAGGCTATGCATTGCAAGTTTTCTTTTCCTTCAAAAAGCAAATAAACTATTCAATTCCGATTTTAATTTCATGACTGTGGCACTTTATCCAGAGTTAAAATCTTCAAAAGAATTAAAATATCTATGCAAATATTTTAAGTGGTCTGTTCAAATTGAAGATACGTATCCTGCGATAAATAATGAAAACATAGAATCAGATGAGGAATTATTTTCATTTGACAAAGAAACAGAAGCTTTAAGAAAAAATGTGGAGAGAATGGAGCTTGGTCTTGGGTCAGGAAAATACATCGGTCCTAGCGGCAGAATATATTTTCCATAGAGGAAATAAGACGGAAACATAAAAGAATCCGAACATAAAAAAAGGATTTACAATCCAAAATGGATTGCAAATCCTTGCATGGGCCATGTTTGATTTGAACAAACGACCAAGGGATTATGAGTCCCCTGCTCTAACCGCTGAGCTAATAGCCCAAATTGAGAGTTATTTTATCAGAAAACGAGGTTTTTAGTCAATACGAAGATTCGTTTTCTGCTTCCAAAATAACTTCTTACCACATGGACACTATTTTTCCTTCGCTCAGGAATGACTTCAGGAAATCCGTTTCCATCTCCCTTCCTCCTGAGTTTATCTGCCGGTAATTTTTTTCATAAATGTAAGACGGCAGGGCCTTATCCTCAAAACACAGGGCCTGATCGTCCATAAGGACCTCATTAAAGTTTCCGTACTCACTCCTGATTTCCATTCTCTGACCTCCCTCGAGTTTACCTCATTTGTCAAATATGATATTATGTACCATACAAACATGTCTAAATTAGCATCTAATTATCACTATTATGTCTATTTAGACATCATGCAATAGTAAAAATGGAAAATTTGACTTTTTTACAAGGATTTTTTTTATGGATGCCGAAATTTTTTGGAAGAATGTAATGCATATATTGAAGGAAAAGAAGATTTCTCAGGAAGTACTCTGCGATGGAACAGGAATCAGTATATGGACATTGAGGGGATCAATCTCAAAAAAGACATTTCCCCGTGTAGACATGGCAAAAACCATCGCCGACTATCTCGGTACCTCAGTAGATTTTCTGCTTACGGGGAAAGATAGTGATGAATACAAGGTACGGCTGGATAATCTTAAAATGTCCCTGATGGATCTGATAGAACAGGAGGGAAAATGAAGAGCTGTTACCCCACCTATAGTTTACCGGTTTTCTTCGTTTCCGTCAGAAATGAAAGCCATGATTTCTTTCATTTCTTCATTGACAAATCCAATGCTGCTTAAGAAACTGCAGTCCTCAAGGATCAGCTCATAATTGGAAGAGTCCTGCCTGTTACTCAAGAAAAGGGATTTCATCCTCTTGAAGCGAATCTCGGCATCATACGGCTTCAATCCCAGAATCTGGGTATAAACCTCATAAGCCCTCTTGAATTTCTGCTCCACATACAGGGCATCAGCCTCAGAAGTTTTTTTCTGGATAAAAGCCTTCAGCTCCTCCTCCGTATCAAGAACAAGGCCGGGAGAATCAGATGCCCCAGTCCTGGAATTCTCCATCAGCATGGCATTCATGTTTTCCTTCATGAAGTCCTCAACGCATTCCCTGTTTACGGAATTCAGCGGTATGCCGCCCAGAACGCCCAGTGCCTCCCCGTAGCGGTGAAGCCTGTTAAGGGCAACAGCCTTAAGGAACATGGTATCATTCCATGAAGGATCGAGGGAAAGAGACCTGTCCAGATACTCAAGGGCAGAAGCACAATCCCCATTGTCAATAAAGCTTTTCCCTATGGCGAGATACTGCTCCGCATTGCCTATTTTAAAATACAGGGCCTGAACGGGGTCAAAATACACGGACTGGATTATCTCCTCGTAGCCGTCCTTCTTAAGTGAAATATCAAAGCCAGACTTATATGACCTCTTGTACGGAAGCATGAACCTTCCCTGCAAATTCGTAGACCCCTCATAATCTCCATTGACAAAGACCTTGACGTCACGGACACCGTTATTCTCATAATCATAAACCATGACGTACATGAAGTCATCCTTCCTGAACCTCTGCTGACTGGAAGAAGTCTGCCCTGATACGAAACAAGGCACCATCAAACAGCAGCAGAACAATAAAAACAGCTTCCTCATCTTCTCACCTCATACACGCGGCCATTCAAATGAACCTCATAGGCACCGCTTCCCTTTTCAGAACACCAGTCGGAAACTCCAGGAGCTCCTTTAGACAGCGGAAGCGAATACATGACGTCATCCTTAGAATCCTTGAAAAAAACATGCTTTCCCCTTGCAGTCGTATTTCCCTCACCCACATAAACAAGGCTCAATTCAGGAGCCTTAGGAGAAACAGGTGCAGGTTTTGACACGGCAGGTTTTACGGACTTCAAGGAAGCTGCAGGACGCACGGCTTTTTCAGATGCAGGACCGAAAGCCCTGCCCATCTGGACGGGAGTAAAGGAAAGATTTTCCAGTTCCTTATCAGTATATGAAAACTCATCCTTCAAGGATTCCATCCTTATCCCCGTATTCACGTTCACTACCGACGAGACTATGCTTCCCCCGTCTGAATTCTTTATCCTGACGGAAAGGAAATCGACTGGAGGATCATGCTTTTCTGCATTCATAAGGAAATCAAAGATATTGCTTCCGCCGCTTTTTAAAAAGCATTCAAGACCTGCATAGTCACCGTTCGGCTTCAGCTGCATGTAATCTTCCTTACAGTCCGCCTCAGCAAAAAGCTTCCTCATATCCGCAGCATACCCTGATACGGACATCGAGGCACGCCGTTCATCCTCCTCAGCCCCGGCATTCAGGGCATTACGGTAATACAGCAGCTTCTCCTTATCGGACAGGCTTTCATCGGGAAACGGTATGTAACGGCTCACGGAACCGGAAAAGGACACATATTCACGCCTGCCGTCCTTGACGGAACGGTTCATTCTTACGCCATCAATAAACCTGCTTTTCTCAAACCTTGACAGGAGCTCCACGCTGTCATCAGTATACAACTCCAGCTCAAATTTCCTGCCGGACATACTTAAACTCGAAATCCTTGCATCCTTTCCAAGACAATCATATATCACAGACGCCATAAGGTATATGTCGCCCCTGCGTTCACCTTCCATTTTTATATAGGCATTTCTGGCTTCCTCCACCTGCTTACGCAGCAGAGAAGCAGCCTCTACCCTCTTTTTCTGCTCAGCCTCAAACAGCCTTTTCTGCTCGGCTTCCTCCAGCATCCGCCTGCTGTATGAGGAAAACGACTTCAACGATATTACGGTACACAGGACGGCGGCAGCAGCCACCAGAAGAATCATGGTGCGTCTTTCTTTCTTATTGTCAGAACGAAACAGGACACGGGAACTTACGTCACTTTCAGGCGGAAAAGGCACGGTCTTGAAATCCATGCCATCGCCGTAAAACCTCTGAATCTGCGATTCCGCACTTTCATCCACGTTCCGCCGCTCCGCAACAGAAGATACGAGGCTGCCATTGTCAAGCACTACATATTCTATGAAGTCACTGCTGACAAGGCAGACATTACCTGTATGAGAAGGAAACTTCTCCATTACAAAAAGGGTACTCATGACATAATTTTTCTGCATGTCCCTGGACGCCCATACGATGCAGATCCAGAAATCCCTTTTCCTTCCGTTCCTTACGAAAAACAGGGAACCGGCATCAGGCTCGCAGGGATATTTTCTGGACAGCTCTATCCTTGCACGGGTAATGCGCTCCTTCCCATTCCTTGTCGGTGCCGAAAGGGGAAATACATAATATTCAAGTCTTGGCGCGACATCTGCCTTTCTCATCATAAACTCCAGTAAATCAAAATTCCAGTTCTTTCTCTATAAGCACATACCGCACGGCGGTACGGGAAGCCTCATCCTCGGGAACAGCCGCATAAATCGCCCTTACGGAACATCCTCCGGCAGAAAAGCTTGCCCTCCAGAACGAAGTCTTAAGCCCGAACAGGTCAAGGATCCTGTCCGATGCCTCAATACCAAGTATTGGGGCTATCTCGGAATCAGAAAGGCTTCCTGACTGGATCCTCATGTTAAGAACTCCAGCCTTACGCTCATAATCCTTTACCCCGACGGCCTTCAGCAGGACAGCAATCAAATCTGCATCCGCATAAAAAAGGTTAAGCACAGGAAACCTGTTTACGAGCGGAAAGAGGGCTGCAGCATCAGAAGTTCCGAAGGACGACTGCACTGCATCAGATATCTTAAGGCTGCGGAAGTTCATGGGAATCCACCCGTAAGAAGACAGCACATCATCCCCCTTAAGCTCGATGAGTCCCGCCACCCCAGGATCAGAGACAACGGACTCCGCAAGAAACAGTCCGTTTATTCCGCTTGAAACGTCCTCAAGGGCAAGCCCGTAGCCGGAATACGCATCAAGTACGTCATTACGGTTCAGGGACTGTTCGTTATCGCACTCATCACCGGCAAGCTCCTGCATGGATTCCGTCAGCCTTTCAAGTACTTCAAGAGCGGCATCCTGCCTCTTATAGTGCCTGCGGTATGTATCAGTAAACTTAAGCAGACTTCCCGTAAAAAAAGCAATTCCCATGATGCCTAAGGACAGCAGGATGACGGCGGCAAGTGCACCAGCAGAAGAATAGCCGTCCTGACTCATGATCTTCTTCCTGCAACTGGAACGGAGGCGAAAAGCTCTTCCGTCACCATGTTCACGCCGCCGGTCCTCCACTCAACCTTAAGACCCCTTACAAAGCCGTCAGCGTCATACAGCAATGATACGGAACATACCGTAACGGATTCATCCAGACCTTCCATATTCAGAATCCCGTCCCTTACGGTATCGTAATATTTTCCTGCATTCTCCCAGTAAGGTATGCATACTGAGGAAATGTAACGGCGCATCATTGCGTCGGTACGCAGTACGATGACTGCATCATGCCCTGTTGCAAGGGCATTGCCGCTGTTTTTCGTGAAAGAAGAATACACTGCCGCAATGCCGGTACACACGATAAGGAAAACAGCAATGGAGACAGCCAGCTCAGTCAAGCGCATCCTCTACCCTCCCGTTCCTGGCGTCAATAAGAGCCAGTACGGATTCTTCCAGAACCGCCACGCGTTTTATCAGGGAGGCTGCCGATGACATCATGCCGCAGCATATAAGGAGCATAACGGCCGTAAAGACAAGCGTCCTTAAAAGGACAAAACCATCCTGCCCGTCAGTTTTCCCATGACGTAATGTCCGCATTCTTTCCTTCCCCGCCGTCCCTGCCGTCAGCTCCGAACGAGCGTATTCCGTATGGATTTCCGTCTGCACCCGGAACCGTATACTCATACTCATGTCCCCACGGATCTTTGGGTGCATCCTTGTAGACATAGGGACCGCTCCATCCGTCGCTCACCGGCTCCACTTCCGGTTTCTTCCGCAGGGCAGAAAGCCCCTGCTCCGAAGTCGGATAATTTCCGCAGTCAATGTAATAGGACTCCAGTGCAACGCAGAACGAGTCTATCTGGGCCCGTGCACCTGCGATGCGGGCTTTCTCAAGGCTTCCGACGGCCATGAAGCCGACAGTGGCGGTAAGAACCATGACGATGGCAATTACAATGAGGGTTTCTATAAGCGTCCATCCCGCCTGGGAATCAGCTTTCCTGCAAGAAGTTCTCATCACAATCCTCCAAGTAAAGAAAATACAGGCAGGACAAACTGCCCCACCATGAAAAATATGATTATGCCCGTAATGACGGTACATACAGGCTCAGCACTCACAATCATGTTCCCTATAATCCGGGAAGACTGCTTGTCGTAATAATCGTGTATCTGAGAGAACACGCCTCCGACGTTTCCCGTCGTCTCTCCGATGCCGATCCACGTAACCAGATATTCAGGGAAAACACCCTGCCTTGCGAACGAAGACGACAGGCGTCCGCCTTTCGCAATGTCATCCATGACGCGTGCAACGGCTTTCCTGTAGGCACGGTTTCCGGACACGTCTCCGGACTGACCGAGAGCCTGCACGAGGGGAATTCCTGACGAACACAGAAGCTCCATGGCAAACGAAAAGTCACTCGTACACGAAATCTTTATGTACTGACCCATGAAAGGAACCTTCAGCAGCAGTGCATCAATCTTAAGGGCAGCCTTCTGTGAACTGCGGTACAGGATGAAAACAAGGATGCTGCAGGATAGAAGGAAAAAGAAGATTCCTGTACTTACGGCCATGGAACGGTAGACGCGTGCCATACCGGCGGCAACCTCGCTGCTGCTTTCGGTAAACACCTCGAACAGCTCCTTCAGCTTCGGAAAAACAAAGAATATTATGCATGCCGCCACACAGACGGCAGTAACAAGTACTGTGGCAGGATATATGAAGGCCTGTAATACCTTCTGGGCATTTTCCTTCCTTGTCCGAAGGTACTTTGCAAGGCGTGCGAACACCTCGTTAACAGAACCCGAAGCCTCTCCGATGCGTACAAGGGAAATGTAAAGCGGCGAAAAGGAAGGTGCATAGAGCGACAGGGCCGCATTAAGCTGCTCACCCTTCATAAGTACAGACAGAAGCTCTCCGCAAAGCTGCCTGTTCTTCGGCTGTCCGTTTATCTGTGATCCGACCTTCAGGGCTTCCTGAACGGTAAGGCCTGAGTTCATCAGGGCAGCCATATTCTCGGTAAATTCAATTACGGTCCCTGCATTCACCCGGGATCTTGACCTGACGCTGCCGTGACCGCCACTAACTCCTTCATAAGATATGAGGAGCCTTTCAGATCCCTCAAACCTGCGGAACAATGATTCCGCATCAGGAGCATCCACGGTGACGGTGCTTCTGGATGTTCCGTCACCGTTACAGACTACGCATCGGAAAGTCATACCAGAGCCTCCCTTCTAATTTCCGAGAAAGTCGTTTCTCCGGCGAGGACTTTCTGGACTGCATCAAAAGCAAGTTCCCTCATGCCGTTTTTTCCTGCAATGCCATACAGTTCCGAGACAGGACGGCCTGCATCAATGGCGGAGGCACATTCTTCGGTAAGCTCAAAAACCTCGGAGACTACGGTGCGCCCGGAATATCCAGTAAGACCGCACCTGTCACAGCCCCTTGCAATCCTCATGGACTTTCCGGTAAGACTGAATTTATCCCGCAGGGCCTTCATTTCCGCATTAAGGGGAACAGACTCCGAACAGTAAGGACAGACCTTCCTTACAAGCCTCTGGGCTACGGCATATTTCAGTACGGAAGATACAAGGTATGACTCAACACCCATATTCCGGAGCCTTGTCACGGCAGAAATGCTGTCGTTGGTATGCAGCGTAGAAAGGATTACATGTCCGGTCAGGGCCGAGCGGATGGCAAGTTCCGCCGTTGCCCTGTCGCGGATTTCACCGATCATTATGACGTCAGGATCCTGCCTAAGTATCCTCCTGAGTATGCTGTCAAAGGTCAGTCCTATGCCGTCATTCACCTGAATCTGATCAACTCCAGGAATGATGCGCTCGACAGGATCTTCTATGGTTATGATTTTCAATGAATCCCTGTCCATGCCGCTTATAAGTGCATGGAGCGTCGTCGTCTTTCCAGAGCCGGTCGGTCCAGTGGCAAGTATGAGTCCGTTCGGAATTCCAAGTGCCTTCCGCAGCATGGCATAGGGACCTGCTGAAAAACCGAGGTCTGAAAGCCCCTGTATTTCTTTTTTCGCATTAAAGATTCTTAAAACAATAGATTCTCCGTGTGCTACGGGAATGAACGAGACTCGGAAATCAAGAGCCCTCTTTCCCAGGGTAACCCTCATGCGTCCGTCCTGCGGAAGCCTCTGTTCCAGAATGTTCAGGTTTGACATTACCTTTATGCGGCTGGCAATGGATTCTGCAAGAGCCGCATCCATTACTTTTACTACTTTCAGAACCCCGTCCATCCTGAACCGAACACGCAAAGCATCAGCTTCAGGCTGTATGTGGATGTCGGAGGCATTGCGGCGGATGGCGGCAAGACATACGGCATTTATGATGTTTATGACAGGGGCGGAATCAGACACGTCTTCAAGGTCAAACATCTCCCCTTCATCAGGAGCAGAGACGGAATCACTTCCTGAGGAAGCCGAGTCAACGATGCTTCCTACGAATTCCGCAAAGTCACTGTCCTCGACGGTTATGAGGCGTACGGACTTCGGAGCATGAAAGCTTCGGAGAAAAGATTCCGCCTCGCGCTTTCTTCCCATGGAGACGGCGGCTACGACCTCAACGTCAGATTCAGAAACCTTTACGGCTCCTGAATTGCGGATATATGAATCCCTGTACTGTCCCGGACACGAGCGGTAATCCTTGAACTCGCAGATATTAAAATCATCAGACTGTCCGCATTCCATATTACTTTTCCTTTGCAACGTATTCCTCGTAATACTGCCGCAGCCTCTTGTCATGGCTGACCTTTCCGTTGTCAGGCTTTTCAACAAAGGGCACAAGATATATTACGAATTCAGTCTCCGAATCGGACTCCACTTCCTTCCTGAACAGGTGCCCGAGTAACGGAATGGAACCGAGGAGCGGAACTTTCTTGACGGTAACCTCCTTGTCGGACTGCAGCAGGCCGCTTATGACTATAGGGGTTCCGCTTTCAGTACGGACGTTTGTGGAGACCTTCTTTTCAGTCGTTCCCGGAGGATTCGTCGTATCGGTCGCAGAACCGTTTACGGTTCCCTGATTTGAGACCTGTGCATTTACATCTACGGTAATCATGTCGTCGCCGGACACCCATCCGTTTATGGAAAGTACGAGACCGCTGGAGATTTCCCTTGTAGTACTCGAATACACGCCCTTGTTTGAATCCGGAACAATGTCGCGGTAGCGGAACGTGCTTGTATTTGAAAAATTTATCGTCTGCCCGGAAATTCCGTTAAGCCGCGTATCCGCAAGGACATGAGACCTTCCTTCCCCGAGCTCTGCATTAAAGAGGGCTGCAAACTGAATGCCCAGGAACGAGACAATATCGAAGTTTATGCTGAAAAGGTTTCCTAGGGTTGCCATCCAGTTCATGGTATCAAGGCCTTTCCTGTCATTCTCGCTTCCTGCAAGCTTTGACATGGTTATCTTTGAATTACTGTTAAGTCCGTGGGAACGCTGCCTCTGTATTACGAGGACCTGATAGCAGACCTGCTGCTTGGGCTTGTCCATGAGGTCAAGCTCCTTCAGGAAGCTCTGATACACATCTTCCGGCCCAGTAAAGAAAATAAGCGTGGAGTCATCGGTCAGGGAAAGGTTTTCCTTATGAACCGACGGCGGAAGAAATTTCATGAGTTCATCGCTTTTGATGTAGCGCAGGCGGACGGGACGGGACTCGTTCCTTATATCGATGAGGGCAAGGTATTCAAGCAGCATCTGCTCCCTCTCCTTCGTCACCTGCGTTACGAAAGACATTGTATCAGGAATCACGGTTATGTCACCATACAGCATCGACTTTGGAATAAGCTGGACTGCCGCAGCGACACTTATGTTCCTCAGGGTAAAGCACCGGTAGTACCTGTCCTCGACAGGAACGTCTATTGCCGAAAGGAAATCAAGAATAGGGGCTGTTTCCCCTGTACTTCCAGTTACATACAGCGTATTGGTGGTTTTGTCAGCCTTTACGAATGCACCTGCGTTCAGGTCTGTAGGAAACAGGGACATTACCGCATCCGCATTTATGTTCACGAGCCTTACGGCAGTCGTGTCTTTAAGTTTCTTAAGGACATCCTTTTTCTGAACCTCAAACACATAGTAAATCTCACTGTTGACGGCATAGTCACACGAAGCCTGTTCCAGAATGAGCCTCAGCAGGGAATCAAAGTCCCTGTCCGAGTAATACAGGTTTTCAAGCATAACGGAATTCTTTAAGAGCAGGGAATATTCATTACCTGCCTTTTTAAACAGGGCATCCATTACGGCCGCAAGAGAACCTTTCCGCAGCGTAAGCGTATAAAGGGAATCCTTAAGTTCAATACGGAAATCCTCGCCCCTGCCGGAACCTCCGCGAGAAGAATTCTTTCCTATGAAAAAGCCTTCTCCCTCCCTGTCCAGTGAATACCCTGTAAGGCGCAGCATTACAAGGCGGAGTACATCCTCAACGCCGGCACTGTCCTCCCGTACCGTTACCGGGACGTTAGGCAAAGGATCGTTCATTATAGTAGTATGAGTAAACCTTGACAGCTCGCGAAGGAACGGCTCCACGGGAACATTCTCGCAATCAATGAAGTAGCCTTCGGGCTTTTCCTCGAAGCGGATCTTCGTAAGGTAATAGATGTCGTCAACAACGCTTATGAATATGTGGTTTGCATCGCAGAAGCGGCGTATCGCAACGTCAAAGCTCTTGTCCTCGAAGTGAAAGCTTGCAATTCCAGCCACCGTATCGTCAAGGCTGACGGACTTTCCGCACATCTTTGCAACGGAAAGCACAATGTCGGAAACCTTCTGGTTCCTGAAGTCTATGTCAATCCTCTCATCGTTCTTTTCCTGTGCATGCATGGCGGTGACGAGAAACAGGAACAGCAGTAACATGACATGAATAAATTTCTTCATAGAGGCAGTCTTACCACCGTATTGAGCGGGTATCGTTTTTTAAGCTACAGAACATTTTTTTTATTCTCCGTTTACAATCCTATGTCGTAATAATAGGAATAACGGCGCTGCGTGTCAATAACCTGTGGATATGAGTCCCATACTGACAAAGATGGCCGCAAGCACTGCCCCTGCGGACAGAAAGGGAGCAAAAGGCATCTTAAAGTTTCTTTTCTTATTCCTCAAGAATACCGCCGCATAAAGAATTCCTATAATGGAGGCTGCTGTAAAAGCAAGGAATGCCAGAGGAAAGCCAAGTGCATACCCAAGTACGGCAGAAAACTTAACGTCTCCGAATCCGAGTCCGCCGTGAAGCCTGTAAATGGACAAGAACATGCAGAACGAGGCAGCTGCCGCAAGGGCGGCAGGCACGATGCGGATTTTCACGCTCAGTACGTCGTGTATGCCCAGTAAAAGGAACAGGAGCAGTAAAAGGGCATCAGGAATGATGCACTTACGGCAGTCAACGATGGATATGGGGATGCATGTTATCAGAAGCACGGCAAGTGTATACGTCATGAATATTTTTTCCTTATATTATGGAGATAAGGATATGATATTAACATAGGAATTACAATAGGGGGTACAGTAAATATGTGGCACACACCTATTGACAAAAACTGCATTAACCTGTAATTTTTTTTATCAAGACATTTCTTACTATTCATGAATCGTATGAAAAATTATAAAATGTTTTTACTACAGCTGGGAGTATTACTCCTGTCATCATTTTCCTCACTTTATCCGCAGGTATTCAAGAACGCAGAAGAAACCAGTTTGGTAAAAAGGATTCCCATAGGCTTTTCATGGTGGGCACCGGCAGACGATGACTGGCGCAGCTCTCTCACAGGCATAGCAGGAGCACGTGCCGGAATAGAACTTTTTCCCGTAAAGGAAGGCTTGACGCCTGAGGACGGAATGCTCCGCCTTTATTTCAGGAGCCTCATAAACTGGCGGCTGGGAATGGGAAGCAGGACCACTTACAGTGCAATGTTCAATGAAGTCGGAATTCAGGCGGGACTGTTCACAAGGCTGAACATCACCAGACAGCACTCCATTTTTGCAGGAGCAGGGCCGCTGTATGCCGTTGAGCTCCATTCGTTCGAGCCTAAGTAGTATCTACTGAAAAAGAATCTAAAATCATACAGACAAAGAAAATAAGAGCAAAAAAAGGTTCCACAGGTGCAAGGAAAAAGTGCAAAAATGCCAAAAAACCTTGCACCTGAGCAAAA
>JAFVDR010000140.1 GCA_017476165.1 Treponema sp.
GATGCATCGTCAAACAAGGCAAAAAACTTTTCCTTCGCTCGGTCAAAATCATCAATTTTGATGGAAAACAGAGAAGCCGCAACATTGTTGATGAATATGCACTGTCCCATGGAATCCATAAAAAACAGTGCGGAGGAAGCATCTGCTATAACTTCTGACATAATCTTGTTGCGCAGAAAAAATGGAACGTATTCCACGGAAAAATAGTAGACAAGGCATCCACTTATTGCATAGCTAATCATCGAAAGATCAATGGGTGTATTGGACAATATGTAAAAAGCTTCCCACACGGCAACTACAACCATTGAAAAAAACACAATAATATATTTGCCGCGATAAAAACGGTTTACCGTACAAATTTTATGAAAAAAAACTACAAATGACAGCAATACTAATATATAGGAAAAAACAAGGTGCAACTTGTGAAACGGAGATGAAATCAAACTGAAGTATATATATCCACCTTTCAGAGTTATCGGCGTAATTTCATAGAAATGGTGAAATAAAGGATTTAACAGAATTGAAGCAACATCAATGAATATACATATTTTCAGTATTGCCAAAACACTTTTTTGCTTTACCTTGAAATTGCAGTATTCCATGCTGAATGCAACCAAATAGAACAGCATGAAATCAGTGCCAATGAAATAAATGATGTATCCGATATGATCAAGAAATCTGCTGGATGGAAGGACAATAATAAAGTTTGCAATGAGAGGAAGCAAATCTGTTATCAACAGCCTCCGAACCAGAGGAACAATAGGTCTTTTTACAAAATACGACCGTACAATGCATATAATGAGGAGAATGGAAAAAATCGTTGCAGGAATAAGAAAGAGACTCACAGCACTCCTGCCAAATATTGCAGCATGTTCAACCTTTCAATTTTCACACTTTTATTATAGGGGAACCTCTAAAATCAGTTTTAGAGATTGCCTACAAACTCTCCAAACCACATTTAGTATACAATGTCACTGATGATTTGACAATATTTTTCTTTTAGAATAGACTTTATTTATCTTAATTACATAGAGTAAAGACATGAAAGCAAAAAGAATAAACAAAAATGGTCATGAATGGAATTTTATCCAGACCAGTGGTCTGTTTCACTTGCAACTTTCATCAATCGAAGATGTACTACAGCTAGACACTCTTGATCCAAAACTGTGGGTTGCCCTTGCGTGTCCAGTTTCAGGCCTTGAATTCAGCAAGGAAACGCTAGAGTTACTTGACTCAGACCATAATGGAAGAGTTCGTGTGCCGGAGATTCTTGAAGCTGTTGCATATATAAAGAAATATTTCAAAAAGCCTGAAATAATCATGACAGAAGGAACCGGCATTCCTCTGGAAGCCCTTTCAGAAGAACCTTTCGCATGCGGACACTCACCTCTTGATTCTGCAAAAGCTGTCCTGAACATTCTTGAAAAAAAAGATGCATCAGAAATACAATTAGATGACATTTCCATTAATGACAAGCTGTTTTCCCCTACAGTCATAAATGGAGACGGAATTCTACCGCCAGAAGCCGTTCAGGACTCATTCTGTGCAGATGTTGTAAAGGACATTGTAACATGCACTGGTGGAAAAGAAGATATCAGTAAGTCTTTGGGAATAGACAGAGACCAGTTCAATGAATTTTTTTCAAGCCTGAAGGCTATTCATGACTGGAGGTCAAGTTCCAGTGAAAATGAAAAGAACATCCTTTTCCTTGAAGACAAAACAGATGCTGCTGCAGAAGCATTCCGTGCCATTTCAGACAAAATCGATGAATTTTTCTTGAGATGTTCCCTTTCTTCTTACGATAGGACAGTTGCTGACAGCTTGCACAAAAAAGAAGAAGAAAGTGTCACGAATGCAGGAACCCTGTCATTAGAACAACTTTTGCCTCTTCCATTGGCAGAATGCAGTGAAAGCGGACAACTTCCTCTAAATGATTCCATAAACCCTGCATGGAAAGACAAAATGATTGCCTTTACCGATAATGCCGTAAAACCTTTGTATGGAGCTGCAAAAACAGCACTTACAAAGGATGATTGGGAACGGCTAAAGGATCAGTTCAAGCCTTACCTTGAATGGTATGCATCGCGTCCTGAAAATTGCACAAACTCTCTGAGCTTTGATCGCATCAAGGAAATTTTGAATTCCGATGCAGAGCACGTTTTGCAGGAAAGACTTACAGAAGAAGAAAAGTACCCGCCCATTGCACTTGCTACAGTAGAATTAAAAAAAATGCTTCTATACAGGCGAGACTTTGTAAAACTGCTGAGGAACTATGTTTCTTTCGAAGATTTTTATGATCCCAACAAGCTGGCCATTTTCCAGTGCGGCACATTATATATTGACGGGCGTTCGTGTAGCCTGTGTTTTCGTGTTACGGATGCAGCAAAGCATGCACTCATGTCGCCCCTTTCCCAATGCTACCTTTTGTACTGTGACTGCGTACGCAATGAGACAGGTGAAAAAATGCAGATTGCAGCACTGCTCAGTGCTGGAAGCAGAGATAATATTATCATAGGCAGAAACGGTCTTTTTTATGACCAGCAGGGCAAAGACTGGGATGCAACAATCACAAAAATTGTAGAAAACCCTATAAGCATTCGGGAAGCATTCTGGAGTCCATATAAAAAGCTTTCTCGCATGATTCAGGAACGTATTGCAAAAACTGCGGCCGATGCAGAAAACAAAGTCTCTTCAAAAATGACAACTGCAGTTGACAACCCAAAAGAGGCTGCTGCAAATGCAACAACTGCAGTTGCTGGAACAAAAAAGACGGATGTCGGCACAATTGCCGCAATCAGCGTTGCATTCACAGGCATTGCAACTGTTGTCGGTGGACTTTTGCAAGCATTCCTTGGGCTTGGCTGGTGGATTCCCTTAGGAATCATTGGCATTATCCTTGCAATCTCATTTCCATCAATGTTCATTGCATGGTCAAAACTCAGACAAAGAAACATTGCCCCCATACTTGATGCATCTGGTTGGGCCGTAAACGGAAATGTACGCATCAATATGCCTCTTGGAACAAAACTTACATCCCTGCCAATTCGACCAGAAGGTTCAAAGCTCGACAGCTACGATCCATTCTATCAGAAAAAATTTCCAATTAAGCGTGTAATTATTGGTATTGTTGCAGCAGCCGTTATAATTCTAGGCCTTGTACTCATTCTTCGAAATCCAAATGGCATTAAGGGTGTCGGAAAAGACATAGTCTCAACAACCAAAAACGTTTTCAAAAAGTTCTCTGTAAAGATCTAAGACAAGAAGTTTCTTTTGGCAGCAGATTCACAGTCAATCTGCTGCTTTTTTTTGAGGACTTCAGCTTTTAGAAGCTGCCTCAAGGTTAACACTATTTTGCATTTATTCATAAAGTTCTGATACAATACGTTTTTATGGAAACGGAACATTCAGAACAAAAAAAGCAGAAAACTTTCGGATATAAGGATTTCATTGAAAATTACGAAAAATAAGAAAAAAGTTCGTTCAAGAAAAAACTTTGATTCCTATTCATTTATCTATTATATCGCAAAGTACACAAAATACGTACAAAGTCTTGATCATTATGACAATATCAGATGGTCACTAATGAGATGCCTGCAGTGAAAAAAAAATGGACAACATAGAATCTCTGTATGCAAACATAGAAACAGCAATTTATGATACCCTCAATGAAATTTCACCAATAACTGATTCTCCAAGAAGATTGGTATAAGGAAACCCGGAAAAAACAACATTCTAAGTCGCGATATTATAGAGAGACCGTACTTGCATTGCAAGTTTTAACTTGTCGATACATTCAAAAAATCGATGTGCACGAGTTTTTCAGTATCCGTCAATTCTAGCCTCGTAAAC
>JAFVDR010000141.1 GCA_017476165.1 Treponema sp.
TGTATGATTTGCTTTTTGAACAAAGTAAAATTAATTTCATGTTTGTTTGTACTGTTGTCGGTGTCCTCTTATGCTTTGACGGGTTCTGCGGATATTTCTGATGGGGCAACAACGATAGGATACGGTGCATACAGAAACAGGAAAGACATTGTATTGGTAATTATTCCCAGTTCTGTAGAAAGCATTCATAAAAATGCTTTTGTAAACTGTCCAAACCTCGTGAGCATTTCGTTTGATGACGAAGACGACTGGTTCATTACGCAGGATGAGACGAACTGGCGCAACAGGACAATGGGAACGCGCATAGACGTAAGCGATTCTTCATCAAATGTAAGTGCATTCAGGTCTGGAAAGTACTTTTTTTATAAATCACAGAAATAATGCCGGAATTTTGAAAAAAAAATTTGACAATGGTGAATGGTGGGCATATAATTAAAACCATAATATAACCCCTTGGGAGGCCAAATTGGCAAAGGTAGAACTGAAGGGTATTGGTAAAATTTATGACGGCGATGTACGTGCTGTTCAGAATGCCAATATCACTATTGAAGACAAGGATTTCTGCGTATTCGTAGGTCCTTCTGGATGTGGAAAGTCAACAACTCTCCGCATGGTTGCTGGTCTGGAAGATATCAGCGAAGGTGAACTGTACATTGATGGCGAACTGATGAATGATGTTCCGCCAAAGGACAGAAACATCGCAATGGTATTCCAGAATTACGCTTTGTATCCGCACATGACAGTGTATGACAACATGGCATTTGGTCTTAAAATCCGTAAAATGGATAAGGCTGAAATTAAGCGTCGTGTTGATGAAGCTGCCAAGAGTTTGGGATTGGTTCAGTATCTGGATCGTAAACCAAAGGCACTTTCTGGTGGACAGAGACAGCGTGTTGCTGTAGGTCGCGCTATCGTTCGTAATCCGAAAGTATTCTTGTTTGACGAGCCTCTTTCTAACCTTGATGCAAAGCTCCGTGTGACAATGCGTGGTGAAATTGCTGCATTGCACCAGAGACTTCAGGCAACAATGATTTACGTTACTCACGATCAGATTGAAGCTATGACGATGGGTACAAAAATCGTTGTTATGAAAGATGGTCATGTACAGCAGATTGGTGAACCTCTGTTCTTGTACAACCACCCGATTAACAAATTCGTAGCAGGATTCATTGGTTCGCCTCCAATGAACTTCCTTACGGTAACTGTAAAGAAATCTGGCGATAAGATTGTTGTTGATGAAGGTTCTTTCGAATTGACACCAACTGCTGCCCAGCAGGAAGCTCTTAAGGCTTATGTTGGAAAGGACATTTACTTTGGTGTACGTCCTGAAGATTTGATGTTCTGCGAAACACCTGCTTCTGAAAACAACATGCAGATGAAGATTTCTAACAAGGAACCTCTTGGTGCAGAAACTCACCTTTTCCTTGCTACAAAAGCCCAGAGTGTTATAGCTCGTGTACAGGCTGCTGCTAAGGAAGGATTCAAGATTGGTGATACAGTTAACTTCCAGCCAAGAATGGAGAAATGTAAGTTCTTTGTAAAGAATCCAGAAGATTTGGATGAAGAAAAGAACATTTGCGAAAAAATTGATGCTCCATGGTTGAAAAATCCTTTGACAGGACAGATCGGCTACGACAAAATCGAAGGCGATGCATCTGCAAACTCATAATGAAATGAGTTTGTTGTCATGACGGAACACCCCCAAAAGATGATTTTGGGGGTGTTTTTTATTTGCTACTCTGATATTTCTTTTGGGGGATGTCAAGGGAAAAGGGCAAATGCATACTTTTTTTATAGACTGTACAAACAACTAACCGTTTATTGTTGTAAACATTACGTCTTTTTGTTAGAATAGCCGTAAGTATGGCTGATATGTTGGTAAACGAAAAAACTGTTGTATTATATAAAAATGATGTTGCTGTTATTACAGGTTCATGTACAAACGGAAAGTATCCTATAAAGTATAGAACACAACCCGCTACATCCATAAAACCTGCTGTCTATGGTTCGCAAAATGTTCGTATGAAGGATTTTGTTGTATTGCATGAAGGTCCTGTTTCTTCGCTTGAAGCTGTACTGGATTTTGCAGATAAGCATGCTTGTTCCGAAGAAGATTTGTATGATGAAAATTCCGAGAATGAGTTTTTATCCCAAATAAAGGAGTGCTATGAGCTGTTGGAGTCAGATGAAGCGACTGCAACTGCACCCCTTTCCTTTGTGGAACTTAGTTCTCTCGTTAGGGGAAAACTTGTTGCCGATGAATCGTGGGCTATATTCCTTTCTTTGAAAAATACGCTTTATTTTAGTCAGAATTTAAAAGAACAGCTTGACGGAAAACTTGTATTTGTTCCTCGTTCTCGAACGGAGATCAAAGAACTTGTAAAAAAAGCTCATGAAAAGGGAATGGAATTTCAGCTGCGCGAAGCATTTTTGGAACGTTTGAAAAAGAATGCCCTGTTACCTGAAGATTCTAAATACATGGTGGATGTAGAGTCTCTTGCTTTGGGAACAACTGATAAAAGTCGTACTATGCATGATGCTCACATAAAGGAAACTCCAGAGCGTGCCCATAAGTTGCTTTTGGATACTGGAATATGGAGCATCACTAGAAATCCATTTCCGTTGCGTTGGGGTTTGAGCATGAAATCTGCTCATGAAACGCTTGCTGCACCCCCACAAGAAGACAGATCCTCTGTGGATTCTGTTGCATGGGCAATTGATAATGAGTGGTCTACAGATCCCGATGATGCGGTTGCATTTGATGGCACGTATCTGTGGGTGCATATAGCAGATCCTGCAAGTACAGTAATGCCTGACAGTTCAATTGACAGATCTGCACGGGCAAGAGGTTCCACATTGTATATTCCTGAAGGTGCAGCCCGAATGCTGTGCGAGGAATCCCTCGAAGACTATGCACTTGGATTGACGGAGGAAAGCAAGGCTCTTTCATTTAGAATTTTACTGGATGAAAACTGTAACATAACTGAATGTTCTGTTTTTAAGACTCTTGTTCATGTAAAACGTTTGACATACCAAAAGGCTGATGAGTTGAAAGAATCTCCTGAATTAAAACCTCTTTTTGATATTGCTCGAAGGAACGTCATTCGGAGAAATAAAGCTGGTGCTGTTCAAATTCAGATGCCCGAGGTTCATATTACTGTTGATTCGGAAACGAAGAAGGTTAGCATAGAGCCTGAGATTCATCCTGAAAGTTCTGAAATGATTCGTGAAATGATGTTGCTCGCTGGAGAAGGGGCTGCAAAATTTGCATTTAAAAATCACATACCATTTCCATTTGTCAGTCAGGATGCTCCGACTTTGCCGGACAGTATTCCAGAAGGCCTTGCAGGGCAGTTCCGCTTGCGCCGTTGCATGCATCGTCGTTCTGTGGGGGTAACGCCTTCTATGCATAGTGGGTTGGGTCTTGGCATGTACAGTCAGGTAACCAGTCCGCTCCGCCGTTACAGCGACTTGATTGCTCATGAGCAGCTCCGTGCTTTTTTGGATGGCAGGAATTTGATAGATAAAGATACCATGCTTATGCGCATTAGTGAAGGCGATGCTGGTGCTCAGGCTGCTCATAAAGCTGAACGCAAAACAGATATGCATTGGACTCTTGTGTATTTGTTGCAGAATGCTGAATGGAGGGGAGAGGCAGTTTGTGTAGATACAGGTGGCAAGCAACCTCAGTTTTTTATTCCATCGTTGGGACTGGAAACTTATTTTACGCCTTTGACTGATGTTCATCTAAATGAAGCTGTTGCTGTAAAAGCTGCAAACATAAACATACCTGAGCAGACGGTAGACTTTGTTCCTGTGTGATTATAGGAAATTTTTTAAATGTTAAAACCTTTGCTGAAAGCGTGTAGGTGGTCTATGAAGAAGATGATGATAATGGTATTTGCAATAGTGCTGTTTTCCGAAATGGTATTTGCAGCACGTAATCTGAGACAAGGCGCTATTTCTGGTTTCGAATTTGAAGGCTTAAAACGGACTAAAGAAACATATCTTTTAAAAGTTCTGCAAAAGTATATAGGAGCTTCATGTGATGATGAGACTATTGCTGCCATAGAGAATGAACTTCGTGAGCAGGGACTGTTTTCATCCATTACTGTTCAGGAAATCCCGTCAGAGAGTAATGCCGATGGTGCAACTGTTAAAATTGTGTTAAAAGAAAAAATTTCATTTCTGGTTCTTCCATTTGGAGCGTTTTCCAATGGCGGTTTGATGGGTGGCGCTGCAATGCTGGATCAAAATGCATTTGGAGAAAAAGATACGTTTCTGCTAGGTGGCATGATTGCAAAAGATTCGTATACAGTGCTGTCTTCTTTTCGAAAGCCATCCGTTGACATGACTCATCCCGGTTTTTCTATTTCTGGAACATATTCAAAGCAGAAAACAGAAATAGACACTCTTGAAGGAGATGAATTGTCAAAGCTTGAACAGCACGAGGTGTATGCAGAGGCTTCTTTGACAGAAAAGTTTTCAACCCACTTTTCTGGTTCCGTAGGCATAAACTATACAGGTAATTATTTTGTGGATAAGAGTTTGGACAACATTCACATAATAGCTTTTCATCCAACCTTGAAATATGAGGTATCAGATTGGAATGGAGTCTTTACTTCTGAAAAAACATTTGAAGTATCGGGTAACATAGGTTGTACAACAGATGGAGATTTTGTTACGACCCAGAAAATTCATGCATCGATTCAACAGCCTGTCATTTCAAGGCTGAGATTGCTTATTGAAGCCTGTCTGAGCAATCAATACAATATGCCTATCATAGACCAGCAAACTCGTTCCAGTGTATCAAATAATCTTCTTCCTTCAAATTTTCATTCTCCAAAGATGCTGAGTTCCAATTTCGGTCTTGAACTGGCAACTGTGCAGACAAAATTTGCCATGCTCTCTGTTTTTGGGGTGTATCAAGTTGTAATCGTCAAGGATTATGATGAAACGACTGATATGTCTTATGGTCCTGGTGCTGGAATCCGGTTATATCTTTCAACCATCAATCTGCCTGCTGTTGGTATGGGGTTGTATTATAACATTCCTCATGAAGCCTTCGAATTCGGTGTTTCCATGGGAGTTTCATTCTGACAATGAATGAATGGCAAAAATAATAAAAAAAGACCGTGTACCCACCCATCGACACACGGTCCTTCAGTTTTTTTAATTACGTAGTTTTTTTAATAAGGCAATAAGTAAAAGAGTACGAATGGACCCTGAAAACTGAGTTGTCTTTTTCCATATTTATAATAAATGGAATTTCTAAAATTTTCAAGCATTTTATGTAATATTATGTCTTGACAAGAATAGGAAACGATATTGTATAATTAAGATACTAATTTTTGAAATATATTTATGCAAAAGGAATGAAAGAGTATGTTTAAATCTCTACGGGCAAGATTTGTAATGGTGTTTGCAGCTTTTTTTGTTATTGCTTTTACACTGGTAACTGTTTTGTCTGCAAATGCTATTGTGAAAACCGCACGGTCTTTTGCTTCTGCAGAAGGTAGTCCTGTCGTTTCAAAGACTGTAGGTCATATTGACGGTGATGAATTTGAGCGTTTTACAAGAACTATGGATTCATCAGACCCGTATTATGATGAACTTCGCGTGTGGATGATGGACTTAA